>JAHELQ010000547.1 GCA_024644125.1 Candidatus Aminicenantota bacterium
AAATCGAAGAGATCCTTCAATTTTTATCCCCCACAGACCAACACCCCCAACTCCCAACTCACAACATCACATTCGTCGGACGCCAAGAACATCTAGATAACATGGAAAAACTCATCACCCAAAAAGGCCAAACCGGCCAAATCCAGGTCATCTCCGGTCGCCTCTTCAACCTAGAAGGCGCCGGCGGCATCGGCAAGACCACTCTGGCCATCGAAGCCGCCAACCGCTTCCAATCCCATTTCCCAGACGGCGTATTCGACCCCATCCGAGCAGACGAACACTCTCCCCAATCCTTTGCCGTCCATCTCTCCCGCCTCCTGGACAATCCCCAACCCGAACCACCAGACAATGAAACCGCCCAGCGCACAATCACCAATCTTTTGAAAAACAAGCAATTCCTTATCATTCTGGACAACGCCGTCAAATGGGAAGACCTCCAATACATGATCCCCAGCCATACCAAATCCACCATCCTCCTCACCACCCGCGACCGGGAAATGGCCGACCACCTTAGACTCCGCTACCAAAACCTGGCCATTGAAAAAATCTCCCTGGAAATTTTCACCAAATCCGAAGCCATAGATCTTTTTAAAAAAATGCTGGGCAACAAATACTCAAAAACCGACCACGACCTCTACCTCGAAATCGCCCAAAGCCTCGGTTTCCTCCCCATCGCCCTCCGCCAGGCCATCTCCCTCATCCTCTTCGGCCCCCATTATTCCCCAAAAGAACTCCGCGACAAACTAGCCTCAGACAAACGCCTCGCCCTCCTCCGCAAAGGCCAATCCCTCGATCCCACCTCCGACAACCGCCCCATCGAAGCAATCTTCGACCTCTCCTCCGACCTCCTCACCGACGACCTAATAAAGACTCTGCAATACCTGGCCACCTGCGCCCCCGGCCCCATCCCCCTAGATTTCCTCCAAGAATTCACCAAAAATCCAGATATCCGAGAGCACCTGGAATATCTCCACACCCTCTCCTGGTGCCAAAGCCAAAAAAACCAATCCCAAAGAACCTACCAAATCCACCAACTCGTCCGCGAGCTCATCCGCCAACGCTACAACACCCCCTTCGCCCAGGACTTCCTCAATCTCGTTGACGGCATTTTCACTAATCCAAACACCCACTTCACCCGCAAAGACGCCCTCCTCCCCCAACTAGAAGAAGCCTTCACCATCGCCCAACAAACCAATTCCCCTTTTTTAAAAGAATGGGCCTACAATTTATATAAATTCTGCAAATACAGAGGCTATGGGAACTTCTTCGTCCACCTCTGCCAAACAGCCGAAAAAAAGTTCCCAACTGATAAACGCCTCATTGCAAGAGCCTACGGAAACCAAGCATTGATTCTCTACGCCTGGGGGAGACTGGACGAAGCGATGGCCTTGTTTAAAAAAGAAGAAAAAATAAAAAAAGAACTGGGAAACCGAGTCGAATTGGCAAAATCCTACGGAAATCAGGCGCTAATCCAAAGAGATTGGGGACGATTGGATGAGGCAATGGAATTACATAAAAAAGAAGAAAATATTTGCACTGAACTGGAAAACAGGGAAGGCCTGGCAAGGACCTATGCAAACCAGGCACTAATTCTCTCTGCTCAGGGACGACTAGAAGAGGCGATGGCGTTACATAAAAAAGAGGAAGAAATTGAAAAAGACTTAGGAAATAGAGCGGGTTTGGCAAGAACCTATGGAAACCAGGCACAAATTCTTAAAGAATGGAATAGACTTGACGAGGCTATGAAGTTACATAAAAAAGAGGAAGAAATTGAGATAAAACTTGGAAATAAAGCGGGTTTGGCAACTTGCTACGGAAATCAAGCGCTAATTCTTTCCGAGTGGGGCCAAATGGACGAGGCTATGGCGTTGCATGAAAAAGAGGAAGAAATATGCAAAACACTGGGAGACAGGGCAGGATTAGTAAGAACATGGTGGAATCAGGGCGTCCTTCACGGTAAGCAGAGTCACAAGGCTGAACAGATCACTCTCTGGAAAAAATCCATCGCAATGAGCAAAGAGATAGGCATCCCAACCGAAGAAGATGAAAAGCATTTAGCCGCATTGTTAAGTGAAGACTAGGACCCTGGCTTGGCCCAATAATCAAGCGTCGGAAAAAAATGTATAAATACAAGATAAAAATCTATTGGAGCGAAGAGGATCAGGCTTTTATTGCCGAGGTGCCTGAATTGCCGGGATGTATGGCGGATGGTTCCACTTATAAGGAAGCGGTTGATAATGCTACCCGGGTTATCGCGGAGTGGATCGAGACTGATAAATGCCGAAAAGTGCCTGTCCCTTTCGGGGTTCTGTATAAACTAAAAACCAATTCTTAGAAGACAAATTTCTACATCCATCAAACTAAACAAAAATCCGAGGCGCGCTTTCATTACTCTATGGCGTTATTGGCACGCAATGTGGCGGGGGGCGCACGGTTTATGGCAAAGAGCCAATGATTGGGGGCGGAGAGCGAACGAATTGTGGCGACGGACGAACGAATTGTGGTGACGGTGGAATTGTTTGTGGTGACGGGGGAACGGTTTGTGGCGACGGACGAACGAATTGTGGTGACGGGGGAATTGTTTGTGGCGACGGGGGAATGTTTTGTGGTGTGAAGGATGTTTTGGGAGGCGGGAATTTTATGGGGTGGGGATTGGGGTGGTGTTTTTTGGGAGGTGGGGGGATTTATTGACTTTAGGGGGGAATTCTTCTACAATGGAGCTTCTATAAGAGATGTGTCATGCGGAAAAACAGAAAAAAAACAGAAGCGGAACGAATTTATTTTGCGATTTTCGGAGAAGGACTGCCTGAGGTTTTGGAAGAACGGTTCGCCGGGGCGGCGCGGAAAATCGAAGGGAATTATTCGGCGGCGGAGGTGGATGATTATGGCCGCTGGATGGAGAGGGTGTCGGATTTGGAGGCTCTGGAATATGCCGCCCGGTTTAGGGGGCGTCTGGGGATCTTGTCGGACAAGTTCAAGGCCATGGTGTATCTGGCGGAGACATTGCCGGAGAACTATTCACGGTTTATTAACGAGAACGACAATCTCATCAAGGGCTACTGGCTGTGCGCCATCGGGACATTCAGCTCCATTTGGAAACTCTTCAAGGGGATGATGATTCTCTCCTTCAAAAAACCATGACTAAATTACACGAACTGATCATCGTTGGGTCCGGCCCCGCCGGAGTGGGCGCCGCTATGGGCGCGATTGGGCATCGAATCAAACCGTTGGTGTTGGATGTGGGCAATGAGCCGCCGCCGCATGATGACATCGATGAAAACTTCTATGAGTATCGCAAACGGCACAGCGTGCATGAGTTGATGATGGGACAGCGGCATGAGGGGATTTACAATATCTTGAACCGCACCACCATGTCGCCGAAACTGACATCTCCGATGATGCAGTATGTGATCGAAGAAGCCGATAATCTCTCGCCGCTGCGGCAGGATGGCTTCAAGGCGGTGCAGAGTTTTGCCAAAGGGGGACTGGCCAGCGCCTGGGGGGCGGGATTGTTTAGGTACAATGACCGCGAGCTGGCGTCGATGCCGGTGTCGGCTACGGAATTGGAGCCTTATTACGACGCCTTGACGCGGGAGATTGGGATCATCGGTAGAGAGGACGACCTCACCCCTTATTTTGGGACGGACCGGGATTTGTTGGAGCCGTTGAATTTTTCCCGCAAGTCCGGCAAACTGTATCGCCGGTATTTGAAAAAACGAAAAAGTCTAAATAAAAAAGGTATCTATATGGGCTTCCCACGATTGGGGGTTCTCAGCCGCGACTACAACGGACGGTCCGCCGGG
>JAHELQ010000548.1 GCA_024644125.1 Candidatus Aminicenantota bacterium
TGCAATGGAGTTGCACCTCGCTTCGGTCATATCTGTGCGTGGATAGCCGGGATATCTGGTCTGAGATCGAGGCTGACGGCGGCGGGCTGATGGACCGCAAACTCTGGGAGTTCATTGGAACGGAAGCGGAGGATGATGTAGCCGGCGGCGGTTGGACCAGCAGTTTTACCGGCGAGAATTTCTCGCCTGAAGAAATGGCGGAGTTCGGCGACAATGTGCTGAACAAGTTGCGACCCCTGGTACACAAGGAAATGCGCGTTCTGGAAATCGGCTGCGCCACTGGTTTTACCATGTACCGGTTGGCGCCGCTGGTCAAGGAATATGTCGGCGTCGATCTATCTTCGGTGATCATCGAAAAAAACCAAAAACGGATCGAGCGCGAGGGAATCGGCAATATCCGCCTGGCCGTTTATTCCGCAGAAGAGATCGATCGACTGGAAGAAGGGAATTTCGGGCTGGTGATAATCAATAGTCTTATCCAGGGCTTCCCCGGCCTCCATTATCTGTTGGACATCCTGCGCAAGGTTGTCGCCAGGCTGGGGGAAAAGGGGCATGTGTTCATCGGTGATGTGATGGATCTCGATCTCAAAGATAAATTCATCCGCGATCTGAAGGAATATCAGCGTTCCCGTACCGATAACCGCCAACCGGCGAAGACCGATTTTTCCGAGGAGCTGTTCGTAGCGCGCGGATTTTTCGACGATTTGCGCTATTTGCTTCCATCGGTCGCCGAGGTGGCGTGTACTGGCAAGACCGGTTCCATTAATAATGAGTTGACCGATTACCGGTACGATGTGTTGATCGCCATCGACAAATCCCGGGGACAGGCGCGGGGCGACCGCCACAAATTTCAATACGACCGCCTGAGTCTGGAACGAGGAATCGGCGACGGTATGGACGCTCCGGCGACGGCTCAGGATCCGGTTTCCGTGATCTATACCTCCGGTTCCACCGGTTCGCCCCGGGGCGTTGTGGTCAAACACGGCAGCCTGGTGAACTTTTGCCGCTGGCGGATCCAGACCTTCGACATGACGCCGGAGGATGCGGCGTTGCAGTTGATGTCGGTGGCGTTCGACGCGTTCGGCGGCAATCTCTACCCGCTATTGTTGTGCGGCGGGAAAACCGTATTCGTGAGAGAGGCCGATCTCAGCGATTATGACGCCATTGGGTCTATTATCCTACGTCAACGTATCACCACCTTCAGCCTGTTGCCCTCCATGTACAACTTGATTCTAGAGGGATGCGGCCTTGAGCGGGCGCTTCGTTATGTGCGCTTCGTGGTGCTGGGCGGCGAGACCGCGGACGCAGGCGTGATTCGATTGAGCCGCTCTGTCGCAGCACATGTTCAATTGGCCAACGAGTACGGCCCGACTGAGAATTGCATCGCCACCTCCGCCAATGAGCGGATGGACATAGATAACCGGAATAACATCGGCGTTCCGGTGGCGAATCACCAGGTCGTGATCGTAGACAGGGAGTTCAACCTGCTGCCGCCGGGGATTCCCGGGCAATTGTGTGTCGGCGGAGCCGGCCTCGGGCATGGGTATCTCAATTGCCCTGAATACACGGACGAGCGTTTTGTGGCGCATCCATTTTCGCCCGGGGAAAAGTTGTATTGCACCGGAGACAGGGCCCGTTGGCGCATCGATGGCACCATCGAATTTATGGGCCGCATGGACCGGCAATTAAAGCTCCGGGGTTTTCGTATCGAGCCTGTGGAGATCGAACAACGGCTGCTATCCTTTCCCGATGTGACCGGAGCCGCTGTGGTGTGCCGGGAAGACCGGGCGGGCGACGGCTTGCTGTGCGGGTATGTGGAGATGCGGCATAGGGTGGATTGGAGGGATATCGGCAGTGATGTTCTCAAGGATTTTTTGCGAGGGGCGCTTCCCCATTATATGGTTCCCACCCATATCGTCATTATGGATTCGTTTCCCCTGACCCCCAGCGGCAAAGTGGATCGACGGGCGTTACCGCTGCCGGACACCATGGCCCACGCGATCTATTCCCCTCCGCGTGATGAAATGGAACGTTTGTTGGCGACTCTCTGGGGACAGGTACTGGGGATCGACGCCGGCCATTTGGGCATTGACGACGATTTTTTCCGCCTCGGCGGGCATTCGTTGAAGGTGACGATCCTGATCTCCCACATCCACCGGGAAACCGGCGTAAAAATTCCTCTGTCCGAGGTATTCAAAAATCCCACCATCCGCGGCCTCGCGGAGTTTGCCAACCGGCAGGAGACCGTTGGATTCGAGGATATCCTTCCTGTCCCCCAGGCGGCGTATTACCCCCAGTCATCCGCCCAGAAGCGGTTGTTTTTTCTGGATCAATTCGAAAATATCGGCACCAGTTACAATATGCCCTCGGTCTATTGGATCCGGGGGAAAATCGAGAGGCGGCGCTTCGAAGAGATCTTCCGCTCTCTCTTGAAACGGCACGAATCGTTGCGCACCTCGTTTCATCTCATCGACGGCCAACCGGTCCAACAGGTGCATGATGTGGTGGATTTCGAGATTGAAGAATTCGTTCTGGAGGCGGGGGCGGAGCGCGAGCTCGCGGTTCAACGGATCGCCACCGGTTTTAGCCGTCCCTTCGATTTGTCGATCCCACCGTTGTTCCGGGCCGGGTTTGCGGAAGTGGGGGAGAATGAGCGCGCGGTCTTTTTTGATATGCACCATATCATTGGCGACGGCACCTCGATGGAGATCCTCCTCGACGAGTTCGGGACATTTTATTCAGGCGGGGAGCTCACGCCGTTGGCGGTTCAATACAAGGACTTCGCTGTCTGGCAGAACCGGTTGTTTACCGGCGGCGGCATCGCCGGCCAAAAGGAATACTGGCTGAATGAGTTTGAAGGCGTGATTCCGGTGCTGCAATTGCCCGCCGATTTCGCCAGACCGCTGATTCAGAGCTTTGTGGGCGATCGACAGGGATTCGCCATCGAGGAAAACCAGACCCGGTTGTTGAAAAAGTTGGCGGAAGAGACGGGCACCACGATGTTCATGGTGCTGTTGGCGTTGTTTTATATTTTGCTTCATAAGTTGAGCGGGCAGGAAGATATTGTCGTGGGGGTGCCGATCGCCGGTCGCAAACACGCGGCTGTGCAGTCGGTGGTGGGCATGTTTGTCAATACCCTGGCGATCCGTAGCTTCCCGGAGCCACATAAGTCGTTACGCCAATTTCTGATGGAGGTGAGGGACAAAGCTCTCGGCGCATTCGAGAATCAGGACCTTCAATTCGAAGATTTGGTAGAGGCGGTGGGAGTGGAGCGGGATACTTCCCGTAATCCTCTATTCGACGCCAAATTTGTGTTGCAAAACCAACAACGGAGCGAATTGGACATGCGAGGGATCGCGTTGTTGCCCTTCAAGCGGCAAAATCTCACCAGTAAATTCGATATCAGTCTGGACGCGGTGGAATCCCCGGAGCGGATTCATTGTATTGTGGAATTTCGTACACGGATCTTCAAGCGATCCTCCATTCTCAGGTTCATTCACCATTTTCTCGCTATTGTCAACGCTGTGACCGGTTGTCCCGATGCCGAGATCGAAGGGATTTCGCTGCTGACTCCAGAGGAGAAGCAGCGATTGTTGATCGAGTTTAACGATACCCGGCAGGAACTTCCGGATTCCCCTGTCTTTCTCCACTATTTTCAACAATTGGCTCTGGAAGATCCCGATCTTCCGGCGGTTTTTCACGAGGAATCGTCGCTGACTTACAGGGAATTGTATGAGGTATCCAACCGGATCGCCAATTATCTGGCGTTGGAATGCGCCGTTTCCCCCGGAGAACCAGTGG
>JAHELQ010000549.1 GCA_024644125.1 Candidatus Aminicenantota bacterium
GCAAGGTCAACCGGCGGTTATTGCCGGAGCCCGGCAGCGATGAGGCGCAAACGGGATTCACACCTCCGCGAAACAACCTCGAACGGCGGCTGGCGGGTATTTGGGCCGGCGTCCTGGGAGTGGCGGCGGAGCGCGTGGGGATCGACGACAACTTCTTCCATTTGGGCGGTCATTCGTTGAAGGGGACGATCTTGATCTCCAGGATCCACCAGGAAATGTCGGTGAAATTGCAATTGGTGGACCTGTTCGCGTCGCCCACCATCCGCAAGATGGCGCGGTTGTTGAACGAAGCGGAGGATAATTCTTTCAAACCCATCCCGGAGGCGATTGCAATGGACTATTACCCGTTATCTCCGGCTCAGAAAAGGTTGTACATCCTGCAACGCATGAATCCCTCCGGCACGACCTACAATATCCCGGCCATCGTGTGGCTGGAGGGAGAAACTGGTAAAGAGAAGATGGAAGCTGTGTTCAATAAGCTCGTGCGCCGCCATGAAATGTTGCGAACCTCGTTTGCGGTCAAGGACGGAACACCGGTCCAACTGATACACCAGGAGGCAACGCTTACCATTGTCTATCGAGAAGCGGATGGCGATGATCCCGGCGACGGGGAAAAAATCGCCAGGTATTGGCAATCCTTCATCAAACCCTTCGATCTGGCCATCGCCCCGCTTATGAGGGTCGAGATGGTCAAATTCGAGGCAGCCCGCCATCTATTGATGGTGGATATGCATCATATCATCTCAGACGCCGTGTCGATGGAAATTTTGATCCGGGAATTCCAGACCCTGCACCGGGGCGACGAGCTTTTGTCGCCGGAGATCCAATACCGGGATTTCACCCAGTGGCAACAGGAGCAATTCCAATCGGAAGATTATCTGCGACAGGAAGAGTATTGGCTTCGGCAATTTCAGGGAGAGTTTGAGGCTCTCGATCTGCCTCAGGACTTCCCGAGGCCGGCTGTGAAGAGCGGCCGCGGGGACACCGCGCACCGGGAATTGGGGCCGGGTCTCCTGGCTTCTCTCGAAACGTTGTGCCGGGAAACCAATACCACCAAATACCAGTTGCTGTTGGCAGTCTACTTTGTGTTGTTGAGCCGGTACTCCGGGCAGCGCGACATCATCGTCGGCTCGCCCTTGAGCGGGAGGCGGCACCCCCAACTGGAACAGGTGTTGGGAGTGTTTGTCAATATGGCGGCCATGCGCGGACGTTTGGCTGGCGGCGCGAGGTTTTTGGAATTTCTGGAACAGGTGAAGCAAACCGCCATCTCCGCCTTCGATCACCAGGATTACCCGTTTGAGCGATTGGTGACAAAACTGGAGCTGCAAGGGGAGGCGGGCCGCAATCCGGTGTTCGATGTGGGATTCCTGCTTAACGCAATTGACATCGAGAGTGATTCCGCGGGGGCTTTGAAAATAACTCCGGTGGGCACCGTCAACAAGGTCTCCCGTTTCGACCTGTTGTTGGCGGCAAGCGAGAGTCCCGGGCGGTTGGGTTTGAATCTCGAATTCTCCACCGATTTGTTCAGGCCCGCGAGCGCGGAGCGTATTCTGGATCATTATCTGGAGATTCTCCAGCAGATCATCGACAATCCGCGAATCCCGGTCGATGACATAGACATTTCCTCCCGTCTGGAGGCAGCGGCGGGTCTGGAAAACGAGAACGAAATCCAATTTGGATTTTAAGGATGGCATCCATGACACACGAATCAGATTTTTCCCGTAAGATCGCCGGTCATTCGGAGCGCTACGCTCTGGAAAAACGCTATTGGCACGAACGGCTCTCGGGGGAGCCGGAGCTCTCCAGTTTCCCTGCGGACGTAACTCCACGGGATCCCAACGTCTTTTCCGAAGGAAAGGTAGAATTTACAATCGACGAACCGCTCTTCGGGCGATTGATGGAGATTTGCGCCGGCAACGACAGGACGCTTCATATCGTTTTGGCGGCAGCCGTAACCGTGCTGTTGTACAAATACTCCGGTAACAGGGATATACTCGTTGGAACTCCTATTTACCGGCAGGAGGCGAACGTGGATTTTATCAACACGAAGCTCGTCCTCCGAACCGGACTCGATAGCCGGGAGTCCTTCAAAGAGTGTTTGATGAGCATGAAACGCACCGTGGTGGAAGCTGTCAATCATCAAAACTATCCGCTGCCGGCGCGGTACGATGTATCGTTGCTGTTGGAGAATATTCACGAACCGGACTATTTGAGTGGGAACCGGGGCAATGTCTGTTGGGCGTTCCGCCGGGAGGATGGGCTCTTGCGCGGGACTTGCATCTACAATCAGTTGATGTATGACGGGGCCACGATCCGGCGATTGACCGGTCACTTCGCCAATCTCTTGGGACAGGCTTTGGGAAGCCTGGATTCGCCGCTACGGGAATTGACGATTCTTTCTGCCAACGATTGCCAGTTATGGTTGGAAGCGATGGATACCATCAATGGAGACGCGAACGAAAATTCCTCGATTATCCAACTCATCCACAATCACGCGGTCGCGAGACCGGATCGAATCGCGGTAATTGGGGCGACGGCGGAGAGCCCGAACTCATTGACGTACGGGGAATTGGACCTGTACTCCAATCTATTGGCCCTTCGGTTGCAGGAGAGAGGCGTAGAGAAGGGAGCGCTCGTGGCGGTCATGATGGAGCGGTCGCTCGCCTTGATTGTGGGACTCCTGGGGATTCTGAAAACCGGGGCCGCTTATATGCCGGTATCCCCCGATCTGCCCTACAACAGGAAAAAATACATGATTCGCGACAGCAACGCCTGTCTCATATTGGCGCAGCCCCAATCGGAGCGGGATCGTGACGCGCTGGTACGGGATATCGTTGGACTGGAAGTAGCGACTCTTTGCGATGAAGATCTGGTAGGCGGCATTCAAGACCCGGAGGCTGACGATTTGGTCTCGCCTGCTGACTTAGAAGCCGGCGATTGCGCCTACGTCATCTACACCTCCGGCACAACCGGACATCCGAAGGGGGTGATGGTGACTCATGGCGGGCTTTTCAACTACGCGACGTGGGCTTCGCACAAATACATCGGCGCGGAAGCCGTCGATTTCCCCCTCTATACCTCCATCTCCTTCGACTTGACAGTCACCTCGATTTTTGTCCCACTGGTATCGGGCCGTTCCATTGTCGTATACCCCGATCATGAGAAGACCCTTCCGATTCGCCGCATCATTGCCGAAAACCGGGTGCAGGCGATTAAATGTACGCCTGCCCATTTAAAATTGTTGGTGGACCATTGGAACGCAAATCTGTCGCAATCACCCGAAGCCGTTGATAGTACGCTCAAACTTTTTGTGGTGGGCGGCGAGGCGTTGTCGGCCCATCTGGCCCGGTCGGTGCTTGGACATTTTCCCGGCGGGGTCGCTATCTACAATGAATACGGCCCAACGGAAACTGTCGTTGGAAGTATGATCTACCGCTTCGATCCGGAGGCTGACACTGGCGACTGGGTGCCTATCGGTGGTCCGATCCGGCAAACCTCCATCAGTGTCTTCGATGGGGACATGCAATGGGTTCCGCCTAACGTGAGCGGGGAACTTTGTATCGGTGGAGCGGGAGTCGCCAGTGGATATTTGAACCGGCCGGAATTGACGGCGGGAAAATTTGTGACAGATCCCCGGGGAACAGGCCGCCTTCTCTACCGCAGCGGCGATCTGGCAAAAATCCGTCCGGACGGCATCGTGGAATATCTGGGGCGAATGGACCAACAACTGAAGATTCGCGGCTTCCGGGTGGAAATCGGGGAGATTGAACGGACCCTGAAAAAATATCGCCGCCAGCCGGC
>JAHELQ010000550.1 GCA_024644125.1 Candidatus Aminicenantota bacterium
GTCAAATAGAGTCCAGCCACATACACTTTGATGATGAATTTTTTCCTCAAAGCCATGCCGTTGAGTACCAGTGTGTTTCCGTCAACCTCGATTTTGTCTTCCATGGTAACCCCTTTGTAGGTTTTACCTTGAACCGGTAACGATGTGATGAGCAATCCCAGCACCAAAATCCAAATAACTGTATATCGCATCCTTCCTCCTTACGATTTTTGACTTCAATCTATATTAAACCGCTGTGAATAATAAGTCAATAGTTTTCACCGCTCTGGGTGGAAACAGCACTTGAAATTTAGTTCAATTTATGACATAACTTTTTAGGAGTAGGGACGTAAATACTAGTTATCATGGAAGGACAATATCATCACTGGATTTCTGCCGCGTTCAGGGATTATGGAAGTGATCCCTGGATATTCCTGCGCGAACTGGCGCAAAACAGCCGGGACGCGCACGCCACATTGATCCGCGTGGAAACCGGTAACGACGAATACGGGAACGAAACGATCGTGTTCAAGGACGACGGCGGCGGCATGACCTACGACCATGCATGCACGTATTTATTCAGATTGTACGCGTCCAGTAAGGATAACGACCAACAGGCGGCGGGCATGTACGGCATCGGTTTCTGGACGGTACTTCGTTTCAAACCGGTGATGGTCACCATAGAATCGCTCAACAAAAAAGAACGCTGGGGCGTGTCCTTCGATTCCAGCCTCGCTTCATGTCCAGCCCCTTGCAAGCTAAATTCCCACGGCACCCGGATCACATTGGTGAGAAAACCTGAGTACGACAAGCCCGCCGAATTCAGATCGGCGGTAAAAAACCACCTCTCTCATTATTGCCGCTATCTCCGCCGCAATGACAAAAACGCTGCTCCCCTTCCTATCATTCTGGACGACGAGCCCATCAACCGCCCCTTAAGTCTTCCGGGCCAATTGACCCATCACTTCAAGAAAGGTTCGCTGGAAGGTGTCGTCAGTCTCGGGGAAAAACCGAAAGTCAGTCTATACTCACGAGGGTTACCGGTTTGGGAAGGCAGCACATTGATGGAATTATCCCATTCCATTGGGGCCCAAAACAAGAACAGGAATTTTGAAATCGGGCCGGGTCTGGCTCCGGTATTCTTGCTGAACGGAAACCGGTTGTCAGTGAATTTTTCCCGCCGGGCGGTACTGGACAACCGGGAATTGAGGAAGGTCAAAAAGATCGCGGAGCAAGAGCTGTCCAATCTGGTGCATCTTTATACAACAATGGCGGTTCCGGGGAAACGGTCAGATATGATGATGGACGGTTTGAAGAAAGCCGGCCGCAGCGTTCGCCGTTCCTGGTGGAAAAAGGTCCTGGCGCTGACGTTGTTGGTAATACCCATGGAAATCGCGACCTTGCACTGGTTCTTCGGCGGCCCGCCCAAAGGGAAGGACCCGATACTAAGGGTAGATAATCGTCTCTACACCGGCGCCACGGTCGCCAGCGGGCCGGGGGCTCCAGGCCTCGACCTCTCCTATTCTCCCAAAAACCTGAATCTGCACTTCAAGATTTTCTCGGCGGACTCGTACAATATCCCATCAGGATTTACCAGGGGGATCCACCAGAATCTATTTTCGATTCCCGGCGAACTGGCGGGTGATGGGAAGAAGGTAACTGTAATGTTGAATACAAAGGAAACAGGGAAAATCTTTCTCCCAATTCCCTATGGGTACAGAATCCGGGCGGGCACAATCCAATTGAACGGCGAGAATTTGGGCGGTGTCCGGCAAAGCCCGGCGGACGAAGTGACAGTAGCGATACCGGGCAAAGGAGGCGTGATCCAATACGAATGTGTCAAACGGGAAGATCCCGGCAATCTGACCGGAACGCAACGAACCCGGTATACCCGGCTGCCGCCCGGCATGTCGTTGCCTGGATACATCACCCGTAAGCTCGCCCCCCTCCCGAATCTAAACACCTTTCAAAAAGTTCGCGAAGTACTGGACATTATCGGCACGTATGTCAAATACGACTCTTCTGCCGCCACAGCCGAAAAATATGTCAATGCGGCCGTTTCCGGCGATTGGCTGAAGCAGGTACTCACCATCGGTCATGGAGACTGCGATATTCTGAATGGGATCAACGTGTTGCTACTGCGAAAATTAGATGTGCCCAGCCGCTTGATTATCGGCTTCATCGGCACCAACGGTAAAATTTCCTCGGTGGCGCACGCCTGGACCGAATATTTCCACCAAGGCTGGCATATCATCGACGCCAGCGGTATCATCCCTCTCGATTCGCCCGTAAACATCCCGGGCGCCGAAGGCGCGGTAGCGGTGGAACAGCGTTTTGTACTGATCCAATGGGGGCTCCTGGCGGGTTTCCTGGGAATCCTGGCGCTATTGTTGGTCATAGCCCTCTCACTTCTAAAGAAGAAAAAACCGGTAAAGAAGCCGGAGATATCGGAACTGGACAAAATCAGGGAAAATCTAGCCAGGCTTGCCATTGGGGCGATGTTGCAACCGTCGTTGTGGGGGCTTGAGAGTAATTTATGGGACAAGCGCATCATCCCTACCACCAGGAACCGTCACATTTCCCTGCGCCAGGTATTGCGCCTGTCGCGCAGACGGCGGTTGTTCGCCGGCCATCCCCAGAATCCCATAGTCAAAAAGACCGGCAAGTCTAGATATCCGATCCTTGACATTGGTAACTCCGCGTTCAGAAAACTGATCCATTTGCTTCCCGGAGTCGTGAACCTGGACGCCGTCCATAGACTGGACCTGCGGTATAGCGAAGGCCTCCCCCAGAGCGACGGGCAGCGACTCATCCTTACCTTCAACCGCGAAACCGCAGCAGTCATTCCAAAGGTTCCGCTATTAATGTGGGCCCCCGGCCTGCCGGAAGGTTCGGAAGATTTCCAGGTGGTGGACCTGACGCCGCTTTACAGGAGACCGAACAGCGAGAAATGCCCCTGGCACCGAAAAATTGTCGCCATCAATCCTAACGGAAAAATGATCGAGCAACTGGGGGCTCTCTTTTCGGCCAACAAACCCCTGGCCCTTTTCCGGTTGTTGGACGC
Source organism: Candidatus Aminicenantota bacterium (assembly GCA_024644125.1). Classification (GTDB taxonomy): domain Bacteria; phylum Acidobacteriota; class Aminicenantia; order UBA2199; family UBA2199; genus JAHELQ01. The sequence continues at coordinate 3,044 of JAHELQ010000550.1, forward strand.
GGTATTGAAAATCACCCAGGAACCTCCGGCCACGCAGGCCAAATACCTGGAACAATTCTCCAGCCATTTGCTGATCCACCTAGAAGGAAGAGCTCAATCATGCAGCCGATAACAAGCGAACTTCTATCGATCGATGTTAATGGCCACTTGTGTAAGCTGGCGCACAACTCCCACCGATCGCACCATCATTATCCGGTGGAATTGATTCGCAGCGCCCTGGAGCGGGGGGCCACCAAAATCATGGTCACCATTAACCGCGAAAAAATCGAGATTCAGGACAATGGCGAGGGAATCGGACAACAACGTCTGGAACAATTGATGACCCTCATGGATCCGGCGCATCCGCCGGAAGACCGGGAGAACGCCATCAACTCATTTTATTCCCCCATTGGTATCGGGCTGCTGGCAATGTTCACCCCATCTCCATCCGTAATTATCATCGACGACGCCTCAGGCCACCTCAGCCTCCGTATCCATTACAACGGACGATTGGAGGTGGCGCCGGAGCCGGAGATCCCCGGCGGTAGCCGGATCGAGATCATCCGCGCCTCGACCGGTTGGGAAGAGGAGATCGCGGTGATCAAGGACTATTGCCGGGCGGTAGAACAGGAGATAATCCTCAACCGCAAACCGCTGGAAAAAGAGCCGGTGATCCAGCATCCCATCGCTTCCGCATTCATCAATTCGACAAAATACTTTAAAACGTCCCATATCAGCGTCACCCAGGAGGGGGATATCTGCAAAATCTGGTTAACTC
>JAHELQ010000551.1 GCA_024644125.1 Candidatus Aminicenantota bacterium
GGCGGTATTGGCGCACTGTTTCGCCGCGAATCGCCTCCCCCCCCAACAGAATATAGCGCAGCGGTTTTAGCGCCCGTATCTCTTCCGCTGTCAGCGTGTCCAGGAACACATGGAACATGGAGGGGACAAAATTGACGAGACTGACGTCGTGGCGGGCCACAGCCGCGATAATGGCGGTGGGGTTCATATGCCCACCGGGCTCAAGAATGGCCAGCACGCCGCCGGGGGGTAGCCAGCCGAATAGTTCGTGAATGGAGACGTCAAAAGAAACCGGAGTTTTGAACAAATATCGGCCCCCCGCCCCCAATGGGTAGAGATCTTCCACCACCCGCGTCATGTTGACAGTGGAGCGATGTCCCACAAGAACCCCTTTAGGCCTGCCGGTGGAGCCGGAGGTGTAAATGATGTAGAGGGGCCGGTCCGTGTCGTCCCCCTCAGAGCGGGGATTGGACGCTCCGCCGGCGCCATAGTTCGCCGCCAACGGCAACCACTGGAAATCAGCCCGAGGCGCAACCGTTTGTCCCAGGCGGCGCAGGCGCGTCTCATCCGCCAAAGCCAGACGGCAATGACTGTCCGTCAACATAAAAGCCACACGTGAATCCGGCAACGAGGGCTCCAACGGCAAATACACGCATCCAGCCTCGATAACAGCGTAAACCGCCACAATATATTCAAGGCCGCGGTCCGCGCACACGCCCACAATATCGCCTGGAACCGCGCCATTGGCCCATAGGATCTCCGACAACCCCCGGGCGCGCAGATAAAGCTCCAGGTAAGCCAGATGCTTGACGCCGGAAACCAGGGCCACATGATCCGGCGTGGCGGCGGCTCTGTCCGCCAGCATGCGGTTGAGCGGTTGCCAGTGTAAATCCTCTTCTTGCGGCCCGTTGAACAGGGACACCACCATTTGCCGATGTTCTTCCGGCAAAAGATCGAGGCGCTCCAATTCCCCGCCGGGAAAACGTGCCAGGGTGGTCATGATATGGACCGTTTGCTCCAGCAAACGCTGTGCTTCGCCGGAGGAGAGGCAGCGGCTATCGTACACCAGATTGAGGCGGATGGAGTCGCTCCATTCCACTGTCAACGCCGCCGTGTAGTGGGTGGAGTCATAGGCGGCATGGGATTGGACTCGCAGTCGGCCATAGGTGTCGCCGACGGCGACATCGATAGGGTAGTTTTCCACCGCTACCAGAGTGTCGAATAGTTCCCGCCGCGCAGTCGCGCCGCACCATGTTTTGATGTCCGCCAACGATCCGGTCTCGTAGGGACGCCGTTTGTCCAGCCCCCGGTTGACTCTGTCCAGGAAAGCGGCGGCGGTTATGGAGTGGGGGGGCGGGCTGTCCACCCGCATGGGCAGCGTGTTAACCAACAAGCCCACGGCGTTTTCGATCCCCACGCCCATCGTTTCCCGCAACGCCACGGTGGTTCCGAACACCACATCCCGGCAGTCGCCGTATTGCCACAACATCAAACCCCAGGCGGCATACGCCAGCGTCGCTCCGGTCAACCGGGCTCCGGCTAAAAACAATTGCAAGGTGACGCAACGCTCCGGCCCAAGGGTGACGGAGCAACGGCCAACCGGCTCGGAGTCGCCACCGCCGCCCCAGGGAGACGGCAATGGGCTCGCGAACGAAGCACCCTCCAGGTAGGATTGCCAGAATTCACGTCCTCCGTCAGGATCCGCCGGCGGCGCAATGGCGCGGGCCGGTGGATTGGGGAATGCGGGGGGCGGCAAGCGGAGGCTCTCGGCGTGGTAGTTGAGCAAGAATTCCCGTACAATAATCCCTGTGCTCCAGCCGTCGTAGAGGATGTGGTGATGGTCCACCACCACAGTGGACGCCGATGCGAAGCGGCGGACCACTGTCACACGGAAGGGGGTTTCCCGCAGGTCGAAGGGTTCGCTGGAGGGGATCTCCTCCCCTTCCACGAACCGGGGGCGGAATTCCGTGTGTTTCAATACGATCAACAACGGACGCCGTGCCTCTTGCCAACGGAACACCGCCCGCAACATGGGATTGATCTCCACCACCCGGTTCCACGCCCGGGCGCAGGCCTCCGGGTCCGGAGAGTTCCAGACACAAGCGGACACGGTAAGCGTCGCTGTTCGGTTGTTCCAGATATTGGTAGAGGATTCCCGTCTGCAAAGAATTGAGCGGTAAAATCTCCTCTATAGAGGCAGGGTGCAATTTTTTCAAGGTGAATCCGAAAATAAAGGCGGTCTACAGGCTTCCGCCGTTGTTATGGGCAATTTTAGTATTCATAAAGGCCTGGAAGGGCATTATGCATGATGCTACTAAGATAGGAGTTATTCAGTCGCATGTAAATGATAAAAATAGTGACACCGCCGGCTATTGGGCCCGTGGGGCCGATGCCATTTACAGATGGTTCTTCACCCGATATAGTTTGAGTCTTTCACAAATAACGGCCCCAAAAACCGCAGGTATATCAAGGAGCGACGCCGCTTTGGCGGGGGTTCAAAAATGAAGTTTTTTCCATGCTAGCGAAAATGAAACTGGACACCTTAAAACTCCTCTCCACGGTTTGGGAGAATGGGCATAGATGACTCCTGAGTCGCGATCGCCAGCTTATTGTTTCCGCAACCTTCGTCATCTGTCTATTTTTTTAACTAAAATCCAAAGTAATGATTTTCTGTATTGGAAATGGGGGGGATCTCTATTAGCGCGACAGGTTGGCCACTGTGAGGGGAACAGTCTTGAACGCCCGCAACGACGGTCCATCCAGCAGTTTGTACAACCTGAGTTTGGCGGATTTGACGTTTAACCAGCACAACACCCACTCGTCGGGGCTGAACTGGCCACCGAGGTCGATATCCACTCCCAGGATACGGAGGGAACCGGCTTTGGAGAAAAAAAGCATCTGCTGCTCCCGCAAGTGCCCCACCATCCTGTTGCGCCATTCTGCGTCCTCCCGCAACGAGAAAAAGAGCTTGGTCCGGTTTCTCAAGAGTCCCAGGTCTTTTTGACCGCCAGTGGAGAATTCCAAAGCCAGGTCTTGAATGCGCAACGGCCCAGCCGGTTCAGCCAGCAATTGCAAAAAATGTTGGAATTTCTCCGAAAAGATGGCGCCGCGCCCGCCCCGGCTCACAGAGGTGGAACCGCCGTTAAGAGGCGAGTAAAAGGGTTTGACTCCTAGATTCAGCAAGAACAGGGCCACATTGCCGATGAAACGTTCTTTGGGTTGGTTGGCCCCAAAGGCGGCGTGCAATCCCATGGCCGCCACGTCCGGGATGCAGTAGCGTTGCCAGATCGATTGCAGGCTGCGAATCACCTCCTGGCTGGAAAAGTTCTTGATTTTCATCACGATGGAATAGTGTTGGGGGGTCACATATTGCGCGTGCAACAAATGGATGGTTTCCTCGAAGCCATGGGATTTAGTGGCGATGAAAGAAAAATTCATCAGCACCTTGCCGAACTTTTTCATGACCCGCTCTTGCAAGCGGAAGTCGTCGTCGGATAATCCGGGAGACAGTATCTCGTGCCCCAACCGCTCCAGGATCTGCTCCACGAACCACTGGGACACATCCTCGCCAAACCGTTTTTTGTATTCCTTGAGAATGTGCTGGGCATCGCCCCCGAAGACACCGTAGCGCTCCAGATGGGCCTTAATCTGCAGGACCCGTTCTTTCTCCAATTTGGTGTATTTGCGACGCACTCCCTGTTGCCAACCGCGGCCGTCCTCCCTCACCTGGCCGGAATCCAGCCGCAGCCAGCGGGCGACGCTGGTGGGACTGCATACGAGATATCGGGCGATTTTACGGTTGCTCCAGCCT
>JAHELQ010000552.1 GCA_024644125.1 Candidatus Aminicenantota bacterium
GCCGGAACGGACAAGCGGGGCAACCCTCTGGATATCGCCGCAACGAATAAAATCGACGGACACTTCCCGGTTGCCATATTTGGGAATCACCAAACCGCCGCCCATCTCCTGCTTACGCGCCACAGGCCCCAATTGAGTAGCGAAGCTGCCGGTCTCGACAGATGCGGAGGCGGCGATCTCGCCGGTTACATTCTCGACAAATCCCCGGACCGAGGCGTTCACCAAATAGACATTGTAGGTGAAATCCAGAATATTGCCGTTCAGGGGATCGGAATCAACGCCCAGAGTTTCGGGATCTTTATAACGCAACCTGGCCAGGCAATCGACAAACGAAGCGGTGTCGCCGGAGCGATTCAACGCCAGCATATAGTGGCAAAAAGTAATGCAATCGAAGGTGTCCAACCGGACGTTCATAGAGCCGGGATCCGGCATCGGCAGCAATGACTCGTAATAAAAACCCGATCCGATAAACTGTTGGGCGATATGGAGCAACCGCCGGCCCGGATCCTTGATTTGGGCCGCTGACCGCAACATCAAGTCCAACGAGTTGATGGTCCATTTCCCCAGGCACAACCGGCTGTCGGCAATGGTATTGACCCGTTTCGTTCCACAAGCGTTGAATAACAAAATCGCTACTAATCCTAACGATAACAAGTATTTCAATTTTTTTTTCAATAGTTCCATTTACATAACCTCGTTTCCTTTATTTTTTCTTGAACCGTCGCTTTTTACTGGTGCCCCTGAGCGAGCGCAGACTCTTGTCCGGCTGGGCCGCGAAAAACTCCAGCAAGGCGATATATCTATTGGCAATATATTCTATACTTTCAGGTTTGAACCGCTGGCGCGAATATTTCCAGGTGATGAGAATCCCGTCGGCGTATTCCCGCACATAAGGTTCCAGGGCGAATTTCACATCTCCCTCCGAAGTCGAATGACGATGGGTGAAAGCCTCTAGCTCCCGGGCGGCTGTATCGTCTTGCATGTTCAGCATGTTGAAAGATGCGGGAATATCAGGATATTTCGCCCCCAACTCCTCCAACGCCAGTTCCACTGGATAACTCTTGTAGCGGCTCATGCGCAACAATTCCCCGTTCACTCGCCGCAAAAAATCACCGAAACTCTCCACCGGATCCACATCGGCGCCAAACAGCACAGTCTGAACGAAAAAGCCGATGACATTATGCAGCGAAGCGTGCTCCCGGCCGGAATCCACGAACGAGCAACTGGCCCGCCGCTGGTTGCACACATCCGACAAGAGATAGAGATATACAGCGAACATCACCGCGAACAGAGTGGAACCATTGGAAGTGGCCAAATCCAGGAGGTGTTGGCGGGTCCGAGCGTCCACGCCGCACACATAACCGGCCCCGGCCCATGGGTCGAGGTCCGCCTGCCCGTCATACGGCAACGCTAACGGCGCGTTGCCCGCCGCCACGACGCGCCTCCAATAATCGTGCGCCACGCCGCTCTCTTCCGGTTCGCCCAACCACCGTCTTTGCATAGCGGCAAAATCGACGTAGCGAAACTCCAGAGGCTGGAGTTCCAGCGGAGCGCCGTTTCTCAGGTTTTCATAAATTGCGGCGAATTCCCGTTTGAGAATCTGGATGGACCAGCCGTCGGAGATAATGTGATGCATGCAGAACAGCAGGTCGAAACTCAGTTCTCCGCTCTTCACCAACACAATTCGTAACAGCGGAGGTTCGGCCAAATCGAAGGACCACCGGGCCACGGACCCCACCAGGCTGTTCAATCGCTCATCACGCTCCGCCGATGTCAATGTCGAGAGATCGTGAAACTCCAACGGCGTTTCGGCCTTGGCGGCGATAAATTGCACCGCCTCGCCGCCCCGCTGGACTAAGCCGGTGCGCAGACTCTCGTGCCGCCGGAGCAACATGTTCACCGCGGCGGAGATATGCCGTCGGTCTACATCATGGTTCAGGGTCATCCGCCCCGGCATGTTGTAAGCGGAACTTTCCGGCGCCATCCGCTGCAACACCATCATCCTTTCCTGGTGAAAGGACAGGGGGTAGAATTCCCTATCGTCTATTCTGACTAATTCCTTGAATTCTTTTTGGGGGGAAGAAGCCACTACTGCCGACAACTCCCGGATGGTGGGCCCCTTGAAAAAATCCGACAAAGAGACATCCACAGCTAAATCCCGGTGGATCCTTGACACCAATACCGCCGCTTTCAACGAATGGCCCCCCAAAGCAAAAAAGTCGGCGTCGATCCCCAATGAATAATGGTCGCCCAAATCCAGGATCTCTATCCACAACCGGGCCAACTCCCGCTGGGTTTCATTCTCCGGAAAGCGGACATCCCCCTCTGCATTGAACTCCGGCTCCGGCAACCGCTCCAAGTCGATCTTGCCATTGGGCATCAAAGGCAAAGACTCCATCCGCACCAACAGGGGGATCATATATCGAGGCAGGCTCTTGTTCAAAGCAGACGCCACATCCCCAGGGGACACTCCGTCGATGGAGATATACGCCGCTAGATATTTCTGACCACCGGGATCCTCCTTCACCACAACAGCGCATTCCTGCACCCCCACTATCGCCAGGATCCGGCTTTCGATCTCGCCGGGCTCCACTCTAAAACCTCGAATTTTCACTTGAAAATCCTTGCGCCCTTTCAATTCGATGTCCCCGGTCTCCAACCAACGCCCCAAATCGCCGGAGCGATAGATCTTGCGACTATCATCCCCTTTGAAGGGATGGGGAATCAACTTCGCGGCGTTCAGCGCCGGATTGGCGATATAACCGGCGATCTCATGGCTCCCAGCCACACACAATTCACCGTAAACCCCAATGGGAACTGGGTTCATGTAATCGTCCAGGATATAGATATTCACATTGGCCACCGGCTTCCCCACCGGAGGAACCAGGGCGGAGAGAGCGGTGCGGCTGTCCATTGAAAAAGATGTCACCACATGCATTTCTGTCGAGCCGTAATGGTTGTGCAACTGGACCGCAGGATGGGTTTCCAGATAAGATTTCAAGCCGGAGGAAATTTTCAATTGCTCGCCGGCGGTGACGATATGCTTGAGATATCCTCCCACACGGCCTTGCCACAAGGAGGACTCGTTAAACAAAAAATTCAGATAGGAAAATGGCAAATAAAGCGTTTCGATACAGAACCGCTCCAAAAACCCGCACAAACGCATGGTGTCTTGCCGCTCCACATGGCCGATCAATACCAATTGGCCGCCGCCGGTCAATGTCCCCACAATCTCCTGGAACGAGACGCAAAAGTTGATAGAGGTGAATTGCAAACAACGGAGCGACATGTCGATAGGAGAACGATTCGCCTGCCACTGGATCAGATTGGCCAGATTGCCGTGGGTCAGCAACGCCCCGTTGGGCGTTCCAGTGGATCCGGAGGTGTAATTGACGTAGAGGATATCGGTGGGATCCGGCTCCAACCCGGGATCCGCGTCGCTACAACCCGCCGCCTGGTCCGCCGCATGAAGGGTGTCGATCACCAAACCGTCGTAACGGGCGAACATCGCAGAATCCTCCGGCCGGCCGTTCAACACCGTCTTTGTGCCGCTATTTTCCAACACATAGAGCAAACGTTCCTCGGGATAGCTGGGATCCAGCGCCAGGTAACCGGTTCCTGCCTTCAACACCCCCATCATCAGCACAATCATCTCCACAGATCTGGGCACATACAGACCCACGATATCGTTGGCGGAGACGCCGTGGTGGTCCCGTAGCCAATGGGCCCACCGGTTGGCCATGCGAAGGCATTCACCATAGGTGACCACTTTATCGTGAAACA
>JAHELQ010000088.1:0-662 GCA_024644125.1 Candidatus Aminicenantota bacterium
CTGAATCAAGTGTTCATGAATCTCTTGATCAACGGCTGCCAGGCGATCGAAGCCAAACAAAAAAAGGATGGATCATTCAAGGGAATAATAACTGTTAGAGCGACACAGAAAGGCAATAAAATCTATATGGAATTTGAAGACAATGGAATTGGAATCCCCGAGAATATCAAAAAGAAAATTTTTGATCCTTTTTTTACGACAAAGCCTACTGGTGAAGGTACTGGACTTGGATTGTCGATATGTTATAATATCATCAAAGAACATAAAGGAGAAATCTTGGTAGAATCGCAAAAAGAAAAACGAACAGTTTTTGTGATATCGCTTCCGATTGGAAATGTACCAAAAAAGAAAATTGAATAGTAAAGCAGAAAATGTCGATATTTAAAACAAGAAATCAAAGGCAAGAGAACCTAAACACATCGAGGCACACCATTTTATTGGTTGACGATGAAGAACACATACTCGTTGAACTGAAATCATTACTTAAGGACGAGTATAATATAATAACGGCTACCGATGGGAACGAGGCACTCCAAAAATTGAAAGGCATAAATCCATCGGAAATGCCTTGCCTCATTATCTGTGATCAAAGAATGCCGGTAATGACAGGAGTAGAATTTTTCGAAACAATTATCAAGGGAAATATAGCGCCGGAGGCATTT
>JAHELQ010000088.1:706-14272 GCA_024644125.1 Candidatus Aminicenantota bacterium
CCAAATATATCAATATATCCTCAAGCCCTTCGATCCAATCGACCTACTTTTATCCATAAAAAGAGCGTTGAATCATCATGGTGATCTTCTAGCTATCAAGAAGCAAAATGAAAAGCTCATAGAGGAGAATCAGGAGCTTCGGGACAGGTTGGCGGCGTTGGAAAGGGAGAAGGAAGACTAGTTAGGGTATGGGGCCGAAAGCGCCGGCGCGGAGGCAGGCGCGGATGTGACAGTTTGCCTGAGATCGTAGAAAACAGTACGATCCGAGTCGCGGATTTACGGTTATGTGTCGCGGTTTATCATTCGCGTGTCGCGCAACGAACTTCGCTTCCCGTGTCGCTCGTACAGCGTGTCGTTTCTCATGGAATCGATAAATCGAATCCTTCCTCGGGAAACACGAACCGGGCTTCGGGCAAGGTTGGGAGAGGGACAGGAAGATTAGATCGCCTTACTGATGCAGATGTGCCCCGGGAGCCGTTTGGGGATCCCGGGGGTAGATGGGTTGGTTTTATTTTTTTTCTTCTTTTTCTTTTTTGATCATCACTTTTTTCTTGATGCGTTTCTCGACTTTGTGTTCGTGGGGAAGGATCTTCTCCATCTCTTTTTCAAACTTTTCCATAGCCTCTTCCAGGGCTTCGTGGGCCTTCTCGTTGATCTCTTTGGTGGCGGCAATGGTGATGGTCTGGAGCTCCTCGGTGATTTTGGAGTCGATGTCAAACTGCCCGGGAAGTTCTTTTTCGAGATTTTTCAGGGCTGATTTCAGGGCAGCCATTTGTTTTTTGTCCAGTTTTTTGTCAAGATTGATCTTGATATTCAGCTTGTGGTCTTTTCCAGGGGCGCCGGGCGCGATGACGATCTCATGCTCCCCTTCGCCATGGAGATCGCACTCGTCGTGCATTTTGTCTAGATTCACTTCGATCTCTCTGAGCTCTTTATCTTTTTTCTGAAGCTCATACTCCATTTTTTGCAGGGCCGCTTCCATTTTTTGCAACGACTCTTCCTGGGTCTTCATCGCCGCCTCTGTTTGGGCGTGAAGTTTCTGGAGCATCTCCTCCATCTTTTCCCTGGCTTTTTTGTCTGAAATTTTATTGACCTCTTCCTGCTGCTTTTTGATAGCTTCCAGCGAATGCAACTTCTCCAGCTCCATTGCCTGGAGGGCTTTTCCCATCGCCTTCATCTGCTGTTCCAATTCTTCCATATCCGGCGGAATTGGGGGGGCGGCAATGACCCAGACATTCTTTTTGCCGTCTTTGCATTTCTCGTCGCCTTCTTTGATGAAGATCATTTTTTTGTGTTTGCCTTTGGGGGCCTTGACCAGGACTTTGCCGTCCTCTGTTTTTACGATCATCTCATCGTCTTCTTCGATTTCGACGACCTTTGGTTCCCCTTCCTCTCCTTTTTTCTTTTCAATCCAGACTACTTTTTTCTCTTCTTTTTGTTTTTCTACCTTTTTTTCCTGGTTATCCGAAGTGGCCTGCACCGGATTGGCGGTGCCAACGATGGCTATGGTGAAAATGAATAATACGATCAGTATAAGTTTTGTTCTCATATTTACCTCCCTGTGGGTTGTTTGTTTTTCTAAAATTGTCGTCAACCGTTCATCGAGCGCCGAATCCCCGGCCATGCCTACGGCAGCCGCCGCCAGACGATGAGAACCTGCGGCCGCCAACTTAACCTGCAACAATGACGAAGCGTAGGTCGATGGCTTGATGCCCGCCTGGAGCACCATCTGGTCGCAGGCCAATTCCTGTTGGCGGATCATGTCGCGGTACGCGAGCCATGCCAATGGATTGAACCAGAAGACTGTGCAGGCGATACGGGCCAGAATCCGTACCAGAAAATCTCCCCGTTTTACATGGGCCAATTCGTGGAACAGCACGGAGGAGCACTGGTGAAGCGACCAGGATGCGGAATCCTGGGGCATCAGAACCACCGGATTGAGCACTCCCCAGGTCATGGGGACAGGCACTTTACGGTTTTTCACTAATTTCACATGTCGTTTAATGGGACTTTTTCTCATAAACAACCGGTAGAGCAACCGCCAGGGATTCTCCGACAGGGAAACCCCAAAGCGGGTCAACCGGGACACGCCGATCAAACCGGCGATGATGCGAATGGACAGGAATAGTACCCCCAAAAACCAGGCAGCCGGCAAGACGAAGGGCAGGATATCTGCCTTTTCCTCAGGCGGTAGCGGCGGTCGAGGTGGTGGAGTAACTGCGGCGGAATGCCATACCAGAGGTTTATCACTGGCTTCGGAGTGGATGCTCTTCTCGACGATGGGTACGATCCTGTATTCGATGAGCTGTTCGGAGACCAGGTGTTCTGTCACCGGTTCGAGGGCGGGTAGAATCCGTAGCTGCCAGCCCGGCACCGCGATGGTCAGGATGGGAAGAACCAGTAGACCGGTGATACAGACCGCAAGAATGGAATGGCGCAACGATGGAGCACGTTTTTTCAGCAAATAGGATGCGGCGAGGGCGATTCCCAGTAGAATGGAGCTTTTTACCAATAGCTCCGCCAAAACCGCGACGCCGTTCATTTGCATCAACGCTTCCATTGGCTACCTCCCCTCGTTACGGGCCCTGTCGATGAGCTTTTGCAACCGCTGGTAATCCTGGTCAGACAATTGGTCCTCCGAGATATCCAGCAACGCGGCCACGACTTTTTCTGTGGAACCGTCGAAAAATGTTTTGACCACATGCTCCAGGGCGTTTTGACGGGCCTTTTCCGGCGCCATTGTGGGAAGAAACATATAACGGGGGCCATCCTGCTTGTGGGCGAGATGTCCCTTCTCTTCCAATACCCGCAACAAGGCGCGAACCGCTGAATAACTGGGCGGATTGGGCAAGCGCTCCAAAACCTGGGCGGCGGTGGCTTCGCCGGCTTCATAGATAATATCCATGATCTGCCGCTCCCTGCGGCTCAGATTTTTCTGTCCATTCATGATGAGGATCCTCCACTATCTCTATAGCGTTGAGACGGGACGCGGGACAAAAAAGTTTCGCTTATCGCAAGGACCGCGACCGGGGATTCGCTGCAGTTCGAAGCACCGCGGCCGCCAACGTTGGAGCGATAACTCAAAAACTTGCATGCCATCGTCTTGCCTCCTGTGTGCTAAAATTTTAACATGCTAAAAAAATAGCATCATTTTTTTATTTTGTCAACACCCCTGCTAATTTTTTAGCATTTTTTTTCGACACACAAAAAAGCGCAACGGAATTAGAGCGTATTGTTGTCGATGTAAGCCCGTTGTTTTAGTACATCCTGGATCACTTCCGCGAATTTTTTCATGATAATGGGTTTCATCACGTACCCGTCGATACCCAGGGAACGGAAGTTGTCTTCGTTGATGTTTTCGCTGAAGCCCGTGCAGATGATGATGGGGATTTTAGGACGCATGGTCCGGATTTTTTTCGCCAATTGCAAACCCGTCATATTGGGCATGGTCATATCCGTGATGACAAGGTCGAAACGGGCGGGATTCTCCTGAAAGCAAGCCAGCGCTTCCACGCTGCTGGTGCGGGAATCCACCAAAAACCCCAATTTTTCAAGCATCTTCGCCCCGATCTCCGCGAGACTTTGTTCGTCGTCCACAAAGAGGATCCGCTCGTTATGCCCCATATGAATCGCAATACGCTTGAGCGCCTCCTCCGCCTGGGTGGCGTCCACTATTTTGATGGCGGGGAAATAAACGCGAAATTCCGTTCCTTCGCCATGACGGGACGAGACTCGAATCAAACCGCGATGGTTCTTGACGATCCCATGAACCACCGCCAATCCCATTCCAGTCCCTTCGCCGCTTTTTTTTGTGGTGAAGTAGGGCTCGAATACGCGATTCTGAATCTCCGGCGACATGCCGTGACCGGTATCCCGAACCGACAATTGTTGGTATTTCCCCGGCGGCAATTCCTGAACGCCGATACCGGCGGCATCCAATTCCACCTCTTCGAGGGATATTTCCAGGGAGCCGCCGCTCTCTTTCATGGCGTGGGCCGCGTTGGTGCACAGGTTCATGATCACCTGGGTAATTTGCGTGGCGTTGCCCATCACCGGCTTCATGTCCAGCGGAATATCCATTTCTATCTTGATAGAGGCAGGCAATGTATAGTGCAGGAGATTCATGGCTTCACGAACAATGTTGCTCAATACGACAGGCCGCTGTACACTCTCCTCTTTGCGGCTGAAGGCCAGGATTTGTTTGACCATCTCTTCGGCCCGGTGGGCGGCGTTGATCACCTGGTTGAGGTTTTGGACTGCTAACCGGGTGTCGTGGATCTCATGCAGGGCCAATTCCGTATGCCCCATGATAACCCCCAAAATATTGTTGAAATCATGGGCGATGCCGCCGGCGAGAGTGCCGATGGCCTCCATTTTCTGAGCCTGCCGCAACTGGTCTTCCAGGCGGGAACGTTCCCGCTCCCCCTGTTTCCGCTGAGAGATATCGATAGCCAACTCGAAACACACATCCCTGCCATCGGGCCATTTTACCACCCGGCTGGTGATTAGAAAATCCCTGCCCAGAGTCTTGTTCTGCACTTCCCATTGGTATGGTTCGCCCTTTCTTGTCAACGCAAGACGGTTGGGGCAAAAATGGCAAGGGACTTTGAAATCCTGCAACTCGCTAAAACAGAGCTTTCCTACAGGGTCGTGGCCGATAAGATCGCGTAAATGTTTATTGCAATAAATAACCTCGTACGTACCGGGATCCACCACATAAATAGCTTCGGTGATACTGTCGAAAAGGGAGAGCAATTGACGCCGCTCAAGATCTAGTAACGCTTCGGTCCTGCGGCGCTCGACATCGCCGGCGATAATTCCCGCCGCCATCTGAAGGATTCGGATCTCATAATCCAGCCATTGCCGTTTTTTTCGAATATCATCAAACCCAATAAACCCAAACATGGTGTGTTCGTCTAGAAAAATCGGCACAGCCACCAACGATTTGATTTGCTGCCTCGACAATATCTCTTTCTCGGCTTCCGCTCCGGGAGGGAGCGCGTCAACATCGTCAATTATAATATTCTCCCCTCCCCACAAAGACGCAGTCCACCATGGATACTCCTCCGACTTGATACCCTTGAGATCCTGAATTTGTTGCGGAGTGCCGGCGCGGCACCATTCGTAGATGTTGTCCATCAACGAACCGTTCTCCCGGAATTCAAAGATATAGGAACGGTCCACTCCGATCGCCTCGCCCAAAATATTCAGGATAGTTGAATAATCGGAATTCCCGGTATGGAGAAGATCGCGGGACACGTGGGCCAGCGCCTGCTCCAGCGAGTGATGATAATCTATTTGCCGGAGGCTCCGGTACTTCTCCGAAAGATCGATAGTATATAAAACGATCTTGTTCTGTTTGCCGCGTGCGCCAGGTACCACCGCCCAATGTCCCATAACCGGAACCAGCGTACCATCGCCACGGACAAACGTGAGCTCTTCATCGTGACATCCATTTGTCAGCGCAACGCCGGGAGCGGCGGCAACCGCCCTCGGCGACTCCGGCGCCAATAACTCCTGTATGCACCGTCCCCTCAGTCCTGCGGCTTTTAGGGCCAAAAGCCTGCTGAACGCGGGATTGCAATCATGGATGAATCCGTTTGCATCTGTGCATACGATTCCATTCGGAGCATGTCGATACAGGAACCGTAACTCCGCTGTAAAAAATTTTGCTCCATCGCTCGTTTTTCCATTTTGTCTCATAGCTTCCTCAAAAAAATTATAGAAAAAACAGAATTGATATTCAACATAAAACTCATAAGATTTAAATTTTTTTCATATCAAAGAGTTTGCCGATTTCCCTTATAGCGAAAGTTGAAAAAATTATGATAGAAAAAAGAGATCGTTTCGATTATAATGAAACCTGGTACCGGCAATCAATGATGACGCAGCACATGTTAAAAAAATTAAGCAAGTATTTACCGGCGATATTCATGAGCCTGGTTATCGCGTCTGGCCTCACCATCAGCGTCCTTGGCATCTATTTTGTGGGCCAACAAAAAAACGACATCATCCTGAAAATCAAAAAAGAGTTGTCGGTAAACATTGTCCAGGTATCCAGCCGTCTGGAATCCCTCGCCCACCAATATATCCAGCAAGCAATCGACGAAATCGCCGCCGCCCCCCTCAATTATTCAAACCAGCAACAGGTTCTGGCCAGAATAAAAAAACTGGTGATCCGTCACTCCATCGCCAGATACCCATTTTTCATCGATTCCGAAGGGAAATTCATCTTTCCCTTCACCGGAACGGCTGTTCCCGCCGCCATCAATCCGCCGGAGATCCAGATCGACAATATGGACATCCGGCTATTGTACCAGCAAGCCCAGGATATGGAGTTCAACAAAAACGCCTACCTGGACGCTATCCGCGATTATCTGCGTTGTCTGAACAATTACGGCGGCACCTATATCGAGCCCTACATCTTCAACGCGGTGGCCAGATGTTATTTCAAAATGGAGAAATACTCCCAGGCAGTCGCTTATTACAGCGAGATTTTGGAGCGGTACCCTGATCAATTGGAAAAAGATCAAACCCTCTACTTCAGAACCCTCCGCCAGATAGCGTTGAGTTTCAAGAACAAAGGCGATATAAAGGGGGCCACCAGGTATTATATCAGGTTATATGAGGAGATACCGCGCTACCAGATTACAGCCGACGCCAGCGCGTTGCACTATTTCAAAAACGAAGCCCTGGCGTTTCTCAATCAGCACATTCAAAAGGGAAAACCAGAAATCAACCGTTTCCAGAAAGCGAAGAAGATCGATAGCCTGGACAGCGCCAGCCAACTGGATATTACGTTGAGCTGGCGATATTTTGATATCGAGGAAGATATCCAGCAAGCGAACCAGGAGATCACACCCACCGACCACATACGCTTCCAGAAATTGAAAGAACTCTTTGACACAACCGATGAAAAAACGCAGTTTTACCACCGCATCAAGCGGATCAACCACTGGCCCAAATTGCAGATCTCCGCGCTTCAGATCCAGCGGTTCCTGGATTCCGATACCAACACAATACAACAGATCGCGTTGCAAAAAATGCCGGGCAAGAATGGAAACAGGGCGGTTTTTTTCGGATTTCTGGTCTCCCATCAATTCATCCGTTCCACTCTCTTGCCTGACGCGTTGGAGGGAATGAAGCGAGAAGACGATCTGGCATATCTCTTCATCAAAAAAAACACCGCAATGAAGCGGGAATACCCGGACAATGTCTTCACCCATTCCCTGCTATCCTACGCCTTTCAGAAAACACTATTGGGAAACGATCTGATCATCGCGTCGAAGGATGGAAATTTTTTCGAAATTCGCGCCAGGAAAGAGATCCGTATCATATATATCCTGATCTTCGCATTGTTGTTCGCCCTGATATCGGGAATCTACTTGTTCTACAAATATATCGCGCGGGAAGCGGAGTTGATCAAGTTGAAATCGGAATTCGTGGATAGCGCCTCCCATACCTTAAAAACGCCATTGACCCGGATCCGCATGCTGACGGAGAAACTCCATCTAGGATGGATCAACGAAGAGTCCCGGCGGGATGAGTATTTCCGGACCATTATCAGCGAGACCGACCTTCTGACAGAGATGGTGAACAACATGCTGAATTTCTCAAAAATCGAATCAGGGAAAAAAACCTATACATTCAGGAAGGAATCGCTCTCCGGGATCGTGCAAAAGGTGATCGACCAATTTGACCGCCACATAACCATCCCTGGCTTCAGAATCGAAACTTCCTTCCAACAGGATATTCCTCCCCTCGAATTGGATCCCGAAGCGATCGAACTCGTTGTCATGAATCTGATGCAGAACGCCATCAAATACTCCAATGACGCCAAATTTATCTCGGTGAAGATCTATAACGGAAAAAATCGCGTTATATTAGAGGTCTCCGACAAAGGAATCGGTATCCCGGAGCAAGACATCCCCCGCCTGTTCGAAAAATTTTTCCGGGTGAACTCGCCGCAAGTGTCATCCCGCGAAGGAAGCGGGCTGGGATTGTACCTGGTCAAACATGCGGTGGCCGCCCATGGAGGAAAAATCAATGTCGCCTCCCGTCCGGGCGAAGGCGCCACGTTTTATGTTTCATTTCCGTTGCACCGGAACACAAAAGAAACTCAAAAGGAGAATTGAATGGCTAAAATCCTCGTCATCGAAGACGATCCCACCATCCTGGAAGGGATAAACGATACCTTGAAATTTCACGGCTACTCTGTGCTCGAGGCCCACAACGGCCAAAACGGTCTGACCCTCGCCCGCCAGGAACAGCCGGATTTGATCATACTGGATATCATGCTACCGGATCACGACGGCTTCGAGATTTTGAAAAAAATCCGCGAGACCAACAGGGAGCTTCCCGTCATCATGTTGACGGCCCGTAGCCAGGAAACGGATAAACTTCTGGGATTCGAATTGGGGGCCGACGATTACGTCACCAAACCCTTCAGTGTAAAGGTGCTCATGGCGCGCATCAAGGCGGTGCTCAAACGGAGCTCCGCCCGCAACAGCCCCGATACCGAACTACGCATCGGCGACGCGTTGATCAATCTGAAAAACTTCGAAATAAAAAAGGGTGGGCAATCCTATCAACTCTCCCCGAAAGAATGCCACATCTTGAAATTATTGGCCCAAAATCCGGATGAAGTGATCACCCGCGAACGAATCATCGACGAGGTCTGGGGGGAAGATTATTTCCCAAGCCCCCGCACCATCGACAACTTCATTCTAAAACTGAGGACAAAAATTGAAGAAGATCCCAGGAATCCAGACCATATTCTGACAGTCCACGGAGCCGGCTACAAGCTCAAGATGACAATTTTGTGACAATTTTATTATTTTCTGGAGACTTTTTTAGATTTTAGTTGTGATAAACTAGAAAATGGAGAAATTTTCAGAATGAAAAAATTGGTGTTGGCAATTATCGGAATAATTGGCGTTATAGCATTGTTTTTCATTATAAACCAATTTGATTCATCGCCGCTCCCGGACCAAGCCCCCGCACAAAACATTGACCCAGCCCGTTTCGACTACGACAATGGATTCTATATTCAGTGGGGCCTGCCCGAACCGCCGGAAGTGGATATTTTTTCCCGGGAGATCCAGGATAGATACCGGCGCCTCCACGACCCGGCATTGGCCAACGATCCGGGATTTCAATGGGATCGCAGACAATATAGAGAAAATTACAAAAACCACTACCAGCAGGAATTCAACAAGTTGCGATTCGATTTCAAAGTATATGACGCTCAACACATGGTCCGCAAGGCAAAAACCTCAGACCGCCTACTAAAAAACCTCCACCCAAATCTGAAGATCATTTTGGCGCGGTACCGAGCGATGATCGACGCTCCCTTCTACTCGGATTTTTCAAAGCTGGCCGCCGATTCCCCAGTACCGAATCTTCTTGCCTGGCTACAAACAGCGAAACTCTATACCGGAGTCAACCTGTTGCGGGCATTGGACGGAGACTGGACCGGCGGAGCATCCAATATTCTCGATCACATCGACTTCGGTAAACGGGCAGTCAAAGGAAGCCGTTTCCTCATCAACAATCTCATCGCGAAAGCGG
Source organism: Candidatus Aminicenantota bacterium (assembly GCA_024644125.1). GTDB lineage: Bacteria > Acidobacteriota > Aminicenantia > UBA2199 > UBA2199 > JAHELQ01. The sequence goes on from JAHELQ010000088.1 coordinate 10,277, forward strand.
TGACCTCCATTTCCATTCAAGCGCTGGCAGACCTGATGAACCAGAAAGAGTGCCCGCCGGAGGTATTCGAGATGATCATCGCCCGCACTCCCCCATTGCAATACGACGAATACGGAACCCGCGCCAGCTTACGTTGCGAATATTGGGGATACAAAGACCAGTTGGATCGCTGGATATATATCAGCGAGGAATTTTATCCCATCAACAAAATGATCTTGAAACTATTGACCCAGAAAAACCGGACAATGAATATGGTTTATCGGGAAATTTCCGAAGCCATCCGCTACGAATCCAACCCGCCATACAAATGGCGACAGAATATGCCGGAAATCACCAGAACCGCGGCCGGCCCATTTTGGTGGATACAGAATCCCGGCGGGAAATTTTTATTTGATCACAATTTTCCCCCTACACATTTGAAAGCAGTTGTGTTAAAATCAATCCGGTTGAAAACCTACTACCAGATGTTGAGGATTTCGGCTCAGTTGCACCTACATTATAAGCCGGAAAATCCGGTGCAAGCGGTTTTAGAGGAAATGAGGTCTGATCGAGCGATAGACCCTTGCAGCGGAAAACCTTATATCTGGGATGAAGCAAAACAGATCTTATACAGTATTGGAATTGACCGTATAGACAATGGCGGCGTTCTCCAGGAAGACACCGTGTACGGCGATTTTCCGTTGCCCGTCATTCTATATGTTCAAGGAAGTTAACTATGACCTCCTTTTCCTGCCATGTTGCATGTATCGATCGACGCCGGGGTGGGTCGGTCGATTACGAGGGGCAGGTTTTCATAGAAAGAAAAAGGGTGAGGGAAGGTGATGAGGGACACCTTCCCCCTCCCATTTCTCCACATCGATGAAACGGCGTATCAAACAAAGATTCCATCGCAATCTTCGCCTCGCTTTAATGGGAGTCGTTATCGTATCGGCGGCTGTCATCGGCGTCATTGCCGTCAACATGGTCTCCCAGCAAGGGAAAGTCCGGGAGTTGAGGCTCATCCGGCAATACGAAGACCGTATCGCAGCCCTCAGGGATCAAACAGAGCAAAAAATCCGGCAAACACTGGAACAAACCTTCGACCGGGTCCAGGCAAACCGCTTTCTCCAGGGCTCTCCCGATGCCTTACTCGAGGAGATGAAAAAGATCGTTTTACAAAATCCCATTGTCCAATACCCATTCGTCCTGGAATTGAAAGACGAGCCCGCCTTCCTGTTCCCGTTTTCCCGCAAGACATCCACCAGTGGAACCGCGATTCCCGACAAAGCGTCGCTCGATCCCTCCATCCGTGACACTTACCGTCGAGGCAACCTTCTGGAGGCCCAAAACCGCCAATACCAGTCAGCCATCGTTCTTTACCAAAAAGCGGCGCGCGAGACGTCCCGTCCCGCCTCCAAACTTTACATCCAGAACGCCATCGCCCGTTGCTATTTCAAGAGCAACCGCTTCAGCCAGGCATTGTGGTATTACCATCACATTCTCGACCAACCAGGAATCAGAACCCCCGCGGAACAGGAATTGTACTTTTTGACGCTGCGGCAGGCGGCCCTGTCTTACAAACTGCTCCGCCTTGACTCCCAGGCGTTGAAGTACTACCTCCAATTGTACGAAGCCGTCATCGGCAGCAGGAGAATCAAGCATGCCGGCATCGCGGAACTGTTCAAAAACGAAGCTCTGGATTACCTGAACCAATACGCCGGCCAAAACAACGAGGAGCGAGAACGCTTCAGCCGGGCCAAAGCCTCGGACAGCCTTACACAAGCCAGCCATCTGGATATCGCACTCAGTTGGATGTTTTTCGAATTGGATCCGCCATCCCAATCCACGCGACCGGAACTCTCCGCAAACAGGAGCGAGGAATTGGAATCCTTCAAACTCAGAGAACTCTATACCACCAACGACGAGAAGGCGCAATTCTACAAAACCGTCAAACAATCACCATTCTGGAGCGGCAAACCGCTAAACGCAACCTTCATCGACTCGGTCGCAGAAAAGGGGACAGGCGCGTCCTTCGACCTTGCCTACAGAAAATTGTCTCGTGATCTGGCCTTTGGATTCCACCCTTCAGTAGCATATGTCGGCGAGCGGCTATTCCGCGACATTGCCGACCGCATCGTCACGGAGCCTCGGCTTCAAGCGCGGATGGTAAAGACCGGAACCATTCTCAAAACCACTCGGGACAGCCACCCGTCCCGCCTGCTGGCAATCCCCTTCACCAATTTTTTCACCCGGTATGAGATCGTGCTCCAATCGGACCGGCGAGACTACTTCGGAAGCCAGGCGCAGAAAGAAATACTCGCCAGCTATATTCTAATTGCCCTACTTATCATTGTGATGACCGGCGGCGCCGCGATTTTTTACAAATATATCGGCCGCGAGGAAGAGCTTCTGCGTCTCAAGTCGGAATTTGTGGACAGCGTTTCCCATACCCTTAAAACGCCGTTGGCGCGAATGGGGCTTCTGGCGGAAAATATCCAACAGGGATGGGTAAAAGACGAAACCCAAAAAGAGCAATTCCTGGAAACCATCATGGCGGAAACCGCGCGCATGAACGATACGATCGACAACATGCTCAATTTTTCCCGCATCGAGTCCGGCAAAAAACAATATGAATTCTCCGAAACAAAACTCCAAAACATCGTGGACGACTTTGTCCGCCAATACAGTCGCCATGCCACAGACGCAGGCTTTTCCCTCGAACACCGCATCGACCCCGAGCTGCCGCCTATCCCACTGGACCCTGATGCAATCAAACTTGTTTTGGTCAATCTCCTGCAGAACGCCATCAAGTACTCCGGCGGGGAAAAGTACATTAAAATCAGCCTCTACCGGGAAAACGACGAAGCAGTACTGGCTATCGAAGATCGCGGCCTGGGCATCGCGCCAAAAGACCTGCGCCGGATATTCGATAAATTTTACCGCGCCGGCGATAGTCGCGTCAAAGCCCGGGAAGGCAGCGGCCTGGGATTGTTTTTGGTCCGCCACGCCGTCGCGGCCCACAACGGTAGGATCACCGTCCTAAGCGAGCCTGGCAAAGGAAGCACATTTCTGGTATATTTCCCTCTGGGCAAGAGGTGAGGGACAATGAAAACAATATTGATCATCGAAGACGACACAACGATCGTGATGGGACTCGAAGCGGCGTTAGAATTTCACGGTTACCGGATCGTCGCGGCGGCGAACGGCATGGAAGGATTGGCTCAATTGGAACGCGCGCGCACCGATCTGGTGATTCTGGATCTCATGCTTCCGGACATCGACGGTTACGAAGTGTGCCGGAAGATCCGCGAACACGACCGGCAGATCCCCATCATCATGTTGACGGCCAAATCGCAGGAAAGCGATAAATTACTGGGCTTCCAATTGGGGGCGGACGATTACGTGACCAAGCCCTTCAGCGCCATGGAGCTCCTGGCCCGCATCAAGGCGATATTAAAGCGGAGCGGCAATCAGCCGGAGCCGGAAAAGAAGATCTCGATCGGCGAAGCCAACATCGAACTCGATAACTTTTTGATTCGCCGAGGCGACGAAGAATTCCGCCTGTCCCCCAAAGAGCACGACATTCTAAGTTATCTGATCCAGCATCCCAACATCGTTATCAGCCGGCAACAGCTCATCGACGGCATCTGGGGTGAAGAGTACGATCCATCGCCCAAGACAATCGACAACTTCATCCGCAAACTCCGGGTCAAACTAGAAGCAGACGCCGCCCACCCCCGCCACCTCCTCACCGTCCACGGAGCCGGCTACAAGCTGAAAGTTTGATCTGTATTTTGCTTAACTTTCGTAAATTGGCTTTGTAAAATAAACGTGGTGATAATAGTGCCGCCCCGGTGAGACGCGCGATTTTTCGTTGAACGGCAATATGGGAACCCGGCGTGCATCCGCCCGGTAAACCGCGGATGGCGGGATCGAGAGCGGGCGCGGTCATTGCATACGAACATGCATGCGAGATTCCTTCGGCAGCATGTTTATGTAGGATCCGACACAGGTCTC
>JAHELQ010000553.1:0-2472 GCA_024644125.1 Candidatus Aminicenantota bacterium
GGCTTTCACCGAGCCAAGGACGCAGAATCCCTTATTGGAGGTAAAGGTTCGAAACGCCCTGGTGAGAGCCTCCACTTCGATCGGATCGCCCAGCCGGGTACCGGTGCCGTGGGCCTCCACATAACTGATGGTGGCTGCGCTGATCCCCGCCTTCCGGTAGACCGACATTTCCAGATCCGATTGGGACAAACTGCTGGGAGCGGTGATGCCATTGGTTCTCCCGTCCTGGTTGATGCCGCTCGCCTTGATCAATCCATAAATATGGTCATTGTCCCGTAACGCCGTGGGAAGGGCTTTTAGCACCACAACGCCGACCCCCTCGCCGGGCACGAATCCATCAGCCCCGTCGTCGAACGGCCGGCAATTGCCGGTGGGCGACAACATGCCCGAATTAGCGGTCAACACATAAAAACGCTGGGTGACAGTCACAAACACACCGCCGCTGATCACCATCCCGCACTCTCCCGAGAGAATGCTCTGGCACGCCAGATGAAGGGCCACTAGAGACGACGAGCAGGCGGTGTCGATGGCCACGCTCGGCCCCTTCAAATTGAGAAAATAAGAAATGCGCGCGGCCGTGATGGAGGAGGCCGTTCCCCAGAAAGACTGCGCATCCAGCGACACGCCATCGCGATCCATTTTATCCAGGTAGTCTCCGGTGATCACACCGACAAACACTCCGCACCGAGCGTGCTCGGGAGACCGTCCGCTGTATCCGGCGTCTTCTAGCGCGTGATAACACTCCTCCAGCAGTAGCCGTTGCTGGGGATCGGAGAGTTCCGCCTCTTTGCCGGAAATATTGAAGAACAACGGGTCGAAGCGATCGATGTCTTCAAGAAATCCGCCCCATTTGCTGTTGGTTTTCTCCAGATTGTCCGGGTCCGGATCGTAATAACGCCGCCAATCCCAGCGATCTCCGGGGATCTCGACGATGGAACACACGCCAGATGAGAGATTGCTCCAGAATTCCTCAGCGTCTGCGGCGCCGGCGAAACGGCAGGCCAGGCCGATGACCGCGATATCGCCTACTCCCGCGGCCGCGACTTCCGGTTCCACGTCTACCGGCGCTTCTGTCAGAAGCGGTTCCTCCGCGGCGATGTCCAGTTCCAGAGCGAAGCCGAACCTCTGGACGACGGCGTCGCTCAGTTCATCCACTGTGCCGTAGTCGAACAAATCCGTGGTTTTCAGCGACACGCCCAACGAGCTGTTAATTTCGCCGATCAATTCCACACCGATGATGGAATCGACCCCATATTCGGAAAACGGCCGGTTCGATTGAATATCCCCTTCCCGTATCCCAAGGGTGCGAACCAGACGCCGGATGATTTCATCGCGGACGCGGGCTTTGGATTCGCCCTTCATCCCGGTCTTCTCCCGGTTATGGACAATCGAAGGCTGCATCGTCGCAGCGGCCGCAGTCCATTCCTGTTTGCAAACACCGTCGCTTTCGCCGATGATGACATTTTGCGGAATAAACCGCCTTTCATCCACCGGTTGACCCAACACCGCCACGCGTTGGTAGCCCAAATCCGATAGCGCGCGCCGCCACGAAAAGGTATCAAGCAGCGGTGAATCAGGCAGCCGCAGCTCCTGGTCCTCAAACAACCACCAGCCTTCCAGCAAGCCGAAATTGACAGTGAACACATCCAGAACCCCTGTCAATTCATTGGCCACCACCCAGCCGTTTTTCTTCAGTAACAATTTGGTCCGGCCAAGGGTGCGGCGGATGTCGCGGGTGGCGTGAAACACATTAGTGGCGATTACCATATCGTAACCGTTGGGGACAAATCCTTGTCCAGTCACATCTCTTTCGATATCCAGCAATTGGAAGCGGACATAAGGATTATCGCCGCCATATTGCTTGCGCCCATATTTGGTGAATCCCAGGGAAATATCAGTGTAATAATAATCCAGATACTGCGCGTACTCTTTGATGGCGGCGAACACAGGCTTGCTGGTGCCGCCGGTACCGGCGCCGATCTCCACGATGCCGATCTTGCCGCCGGCCGGCAATAAGGGTAGCCGCGCCTCGATAAACGAGCGCACGCTCCAGGCGGTCAGGGTATTGTAATAATCCGCTGCGGGATTGCCGCGGTAGATGTCTTCCATCAGGTCCATCGAATACCCGGGAAACATCACCTCGGTAGCGGGAGTTGCGCCGGTCAGAATGTCGGGATATTTATCGATGCAGACGCCCAATAATTTCACATACGGCCGGACAGAGGGATATATATCGTAAGCTTCTCTCCTGAGCGTAGGAAGCGCCGCCAATCCCTCCCGCAACGCCTCATCTTCCACCGCTCCAAGAACCGTCACCGAGTTTCCGTCGAATGCGACAAAACCTGCCCTGCGCAAAATCGCCAGATGGGCGCGATACAACCGGTCGTAACGGGAGATAATACGCAATCGTTCCTGAAGTTCCGTCACCCCGAAGGTTTCCCCGGCGATGGTCAATGCCCCCATCCGTCGATA
>JAHELQ010000553.1:2482-3760 GCA_024644125.1 Candidatus Aminicenantota bacterium
CTCCACTCGGTCAGCCGTTGCAATTGGCCGAGAGCCTCGTGAAGTTTGTCTGGCAACAGATCATCCATTAACGGCTGGCGCTCCCGGTCAATGGCGCGCTCCAATAACGATTCCGCTGCCGAAGCCGAGTCGTTCCCAATCCAATACCGTTGCCGCTCAAAGGGATATGGCGGCAGCGCAATCTTCTTCGGCCGTCCGCCAGGATACAGAAAACTCCACGCCAGCGCTCCGCCTGCAGTGTAATGATCCGCCAGGCGGGATAAAATTCCATTCAATCTATTCTTGTCGCTGGACGCCTGCGAGCCCGCCTCGGAGAGGAGACTCCGGCATTGGGCTTCGGGGAGAATATTCTTCCCCTGCTCCCGCGTCATGGTGGCCGCTGAACGGAGCTTGCGCGCCAGTTCAGCGCTATCGGCGGCGATAAAGGCTGCGCGGTGCGGGAAATGATCCCTGCCCAATTGGAGGGTGGCGGCGATTTCAACCAAAATGTGCCTGTCCCCTTCTGTTTCCAACCAATCCGCCAATCCGGCGATCCGTCTCTTCAATCCGCTTTCCGTAGGTGCCGACAGGGGCATCAGGACCAAAACCGGCGCATCTGCTATCGGCGGCTTCAGATGAGGTCCCTCTTCAATGATCACGTGGCAATTGGTGCCGTTGAAACCGAAAGCCGTCACGCCCGCCCGTAGCGGATGCCCGGGTTCCGGTTCCCAGACGCGGAGCTCACGGTTGATGTAGAAGGGACCGTCGGCAAGATGGATATGGCGATTCACTTCATCAATACCGATCGAGGGCGGCAACGCGCGGTATTTAACGGCCATCAACACCTTGCACACTCCCGCCATGCCGGCAGCCGCCATAGCATGGCCGATGTTGGACTTATGGGAGCCGACTGCGCAAAATTGCCGTTTGCCGGTGAAAGAGCGAAAGGCCGCTGATAACGCGGTCAATTCGATGGGATCTCCCAATTTCGTTCCGCCCCCTTGCGCCTCTACATACCCTACTGTGGCAGGATCTATTCCCGCTTCCCGGTACGCGGTCTCCAGCATCCGTTGTTGCCACAAGCTGCTGGGGGCCGTGATTCCCTGAGTACGGCCGCTGTGGTTCATGACCGAACCTTTTATCACGCCATACACATGGTCTGCCGCGTCAATATCCCGGGCGTTTTTCAAAAACAACGCAGCCACGCCTTCCGCCACCACCATTCCGTCCGCGTTCTCGTCGAACGCGCGGCATGCGCCTGTGGGCGACAGCATATCGATGCTGGAGGCCATGACAAAA
>JAHELQ010000554.1 GCA_024644125.1 Candidatus Aminicenantota bacterium
GACCTTGGCAACGCTGCCGGCGTGGCAGGCATCATGAAGATAGCGCTGGCGATGCGAAAAGGAGTCGTCCCTCCGTCCGGTATCCCGGAAGAATTCGCTCTGTTGGTGAATGGGAATGGAGAACAATTCCAGTTGGTGAACGAAGCGGCGGTAGGCGGATTACGAAGGGCCGGAATCAACGCCTTCGGTTATGGCGGCGCGCATGCGCACGCGGTTCTTGATGCCTATGCGCAAGAACCGGAAGCGACGGATGATTCAGGAACACAGGTGGCGATATTGTCTGCCCGCGATAGCGGGCGTTTGCGCGTCATGGCGGAACGGTTGCTGGACTATATGCGGAGGTCGAAAGAGAACGGGCCTGTCCCCCGCGATTCAGGGAAATCGACGAATATTCGCAAGCGGATCGAAGAGGACATCCTGAGGATTTCCTCAGATACATTGGTGGCTGGTAGTTCCGGCTTCGAGGCGGAGTCGGTGGAATTGTTCTTGCGACGCGTCGCAGATACCTTCGGACTGGAATTATCAGTGGAGGAATTTCTCGACCAGGCCTCGGTGGGTACGTTTATCCGCTATCTGGCGAAAAATTACAAAGAGCCGTTGACCACTTTTTTCCAATTGCAAGAGGGGAGTGGACGGTATCCCTTCACCCTGAGGCAAATCGCCGGCACCCTGCAATTGGGGCGAGAAGAGATGGCCGAGCGATTGGCTATCGTCGCGGATGACTTAGATGAATTGGAGCGTTCGCTCGATGGATTTTGCCGAGGTGAGGTTGACCGCAACCGGGTATTCACAGGAAATGTCTCAGCCCTGGAGGGCCATTCGTTGTTGTTGTCGGAGGGCGAAGAAAAAGAGGAATATATCAAGAGCATCTTGAAGAACCGGAAATACGGGAAATTGGCCCAATCCTGGGTCATGGGTGTGCCGTTCGACTGGAGATTGCTCTACGATGGTCCATTGCCCGGCAGAATTCCGCTGCCGGCATATCCGTTCGCCGAAACATCGTATTGGGCTTCCGGGTCTGGCGGGTTAGATAGAAAGAAAACTAAATCACAAAAACAGGCAGGAGGTTGACAATGGTTACATCTGCTAATACATCCGGTCTACAACCCCTTCGCATTGCGGGTGTGGGTCGGTATATCCCCGACCGGGAGGTTTATAACGAGGAACTGGAAGAACGGTTCGGCGGCGAGCCGGGGTGGATTTCCAAACACCTGGGTATCGACCGCCGCTTTTGGGCGGAAGGGGAAACTCCATCCGAGATGGGGGCCGAGGCCGCGGGTGAAGCGCTGGCTCAGGCGGGTATTGACGCGGAAGATATTGATTTGATTATCAATGCTTCAGGTACCGCCAGTTTCGAACGGATTCTGCCCGAAGGCGGGGCAATGATTCAGCAACGGTTGGGGCTGGGGGAGTCCGGTATTCCGGCGTTTACAATCCAGGCGGCGGGGATGAGTTTTGTGGCTGCGATGCAGGCTTCGGCGGGTCTTCTTGCCAGTGGCCGGTACCAATCGATTTTACTAGTGTGTTCGGAATTGTTTTCCCGCAATCTGGACGAGAGCGATCCCGCTGTGTACGGCCGGTTCGCAGATGGAGCCGCAGCTGTGGTGGCGACATTGCCTTCGGCGGGAGAGCGAAGCGCGCTTCATGGCGCGTGTTTACGCACCTATGGCGAAGGTTCGGATTGGATGCGGTCCCATATGGGACTCGACGCGTTTCGTCTCCAGGGTTTGCAACCGTTGGATCTCGCGCTCAAGATCGACAGGCAAACGTTTGAGAAGCAAATCGCTGCCCGCAGCGCCGAAGTATTGGATGAACTCCTGGCGCTCGGGGCATGCGGCATCGACGATATCTCGCTGTTCATTCCCCAACAATGGGGCGAACCCTACTTCGCCTCGCTGGAAGAGAGAATTCCCGGAGCGAAACTTGTCCGGGTCGCGGGGCGTTTGGGATATTGCGGCGCGGCGTCGCTGCCTATGGCGCTGTATGAAGCGCAGGAAAAGGGAAATCTTAACCGCGGCGACCGGCTGGCGATGTTTGGCTGCGACGCCGGCCTGACTGCCGGCGGATTACTGATGACCTATTGAGCGACCGGTTCATCGATAAATTATACATGGAGGTCAATCGTGACAGAATCTGAGACATTTGAAATCGTGAAAAAAGTGATATTGGAAATTCTTCCCTTTCTATCGCCGGACGATGTGAGCGTCGGTCGGAGCCTGAAGGATCTGGGAGCCAATTCCATCGACCGGATGGAAGTGGCGACTCAATCGATGGAGGAATTGGGATTGAAGATCCCGATGGTGGAATTCGGCAAGGTAAAAAATATTGAAGGATTGGTTGCATTGTTGCACTCGCATGGCGCGTGATCCTGACAATACCAGGAGGTAGCACATATGGAAGTTGGTATAGAAGCCATCAATGTTTATGGCGGACCCGCGGTGATGGATGTCCGTACGTTGTTCAGGGAACGGGAATTGGACCTGGCGCGGTTCGATAATTTGATGATGGAGCGTAAATCGGTGGGTCTGCCCTGCGAGGATCCCGTCACTAACGGCGTCAATGCGGCGAAACCGATTATCGACCGCTTGAGTGACGAGGAAAAAGGGCGGATCGAATTGGTGATCGCCGCCACTGAGTCCGGGCTCGATTTTGGCAAGGCTCTGAGCACGTATGTGCATGAATATCTGGGGCTGGGGCGCAAGTGCCGGTTGTTTGAGATCAAACAAGCGTGTTACGCCGGAACGGCGGCTCTGCACATGGCGGCGTGTTTTGTGGCTTCCAATGTCTCGCCCGGAGCCAAAGCCCTTGTGGTGGCCACTGATGTGGCCAGAGCGGCGGTGAGGAAAACGTACGGGGAACCCAGTCAGGCTGTTGGGGCTGTGGCCATGTTGGTGGGAAACCGGCCGCGGGTGTTGGAATTGGATCCAGGAGCCACCGGTTATTATGGCTACGAGGTGATGGACGCTTGCCGTCCGGTACCGGATATCGAAATGGCGGATCCGGATCTTTCGTTGTTGTCGTATCTCGATTGTTTCGAGAATTGCTTCGAGAATTATTCAAAACGGGTGCAAGGGGTTGATTTTTTGCAGACCTTTGATTTTCTGGCGTTTCACACACCGTTCGCCGGCATGGTGAAAGGGGCGCACCGCAGGTTGATGCGGCAGATGGCCCGCCACCTGGCTCCCGAAGCGGTGGAAGAGGATTTCGCGCGGCGGGTGTCGCCCTCATTGCGCTATTGTGTTCAAGTGGGCAACGTCTATTCCGCAACCCTCTATTTTTCTCTGTGCGGCTTGATCGATCATGTGACGATGAACGGCGGTTACAAGAGGGTGGGATTGTTTTCTTATGGCTCCGGTTGCTCGGCGGAATTTTATAGCGGATTGATCTCCCCCTCCTCCAAAGAGGCTCTGAAGGAGATGGGAATCCAGAAGGAACTGGACCGCCGCTATTCTCTGGGGATCGAGGAATATGACCGGATCCTGGATTTGAATATGGAATGGTTGTTCGGGATCAAGGACAAAGAGGTGGATGTGTCCCAATATTCCAATGTGTACAACCATTTTATGGACGGACGGAAATTGTTGGTCTTGAAGCGGATCAAGGACTTCCACCGCGAGTACGACTGGAGCTGATTCCGGTGGGAGAACGACATGGAATACAAAACGCTATTGGTCCAGGAATCCCTGGGTGGATTGATTGTCACCATCAACCGGATTTCCGCCAGAAATTCGTTGAACACAGAGTTGCTGGCGGAATTGAA
>JAHELQ010000089.1 GCA_024644125.1 Candidatus Aminicenantota bacterium
ACGGCGATGTAGGAGTCTTTGAGGTGGGCGGCGATTTGGGCGAGGCATAGGAAGGTCGGGGCTACGATCACTTCTACTTCTCCGGGGTATGGGAGGCCGTGGCGGATGCTGTCCACCAGGTCCAGGGCCTGGGGCAGGTCGAGATTCATCTTCCAATTACCGGCTATGATTGGTGTGCGCATTGTGTCCTCCCCTATTGGTTTTTTAGAAGTTTTTTTAGCTCGTCGGCGATGAGTGATTTTACCAGGTCCTGGGTGGAAGCGGTTGATAGGTTGGCGGATGAAGCGGGCGATGATGGCGATAACGATGAAGATGTAGATGGTATCGGAGCGATGTGTTGGGGGCCGAGGCCGAGGGCGGCTCGTTTGTCCAGGAGTTTTTGGCGGTCCGATTCGGGGATGGTCATGATGGGGCCCATGGAGCGGGTGTAGTGGTCGATTTTGAGGAGGTGCTCTAAGAGCTCCATGCGGAGGTAGGCCTCGCCGAGGTCGCGGCCGACGGAGAGTACACCGTTGCCCGCCATGATGACGACATCGCTGCGGCAGAGGGCGTCGCCAAGTATGGCGTCGTTTTCTGGGGCGCCGGGGAAGGCGTAGGGGGCGACTGGGATGGTGTCGCCGATGGAGACGATGGCCTCGGGGATCTGGATCTGGAAGTCGCCGCCGGCAAGGCCGCGGGCCATGGCGTATGGCGGATGGGCGTGCACCACGGCGGTGATCTCCGGGCGGATTTTATAGGCGCAGAGATGGAGTTTGATCTCGGAGAAGGGGTTGCCGATGCCGTCGATCTTTTTGCCCTCCATGTCGAGGGTGATGATGATTTGCGGCACGATATCGGCTTTGCTGACGGCGGTTGGCGTCGCCAGCAGGCGGTCTTCGAATTTGGTGGAAACATTGCCGTCGTGATTGGCCACCCAGCCTTTTTGGTCCATTTTGTGGCAAATCTCGACGATTCGCTGTACCAGGTAATCGCGCCTATTTCCCATGATGTCGTCCCTCACGCCAATTGTTTGCCTGAGCCGGACGCTCTCATGTCGTTCAATTGCGTCAGGATGCGGATGGCGGAATCGGCTGCCGAATCGATCTCAGACTCGGTTCCACTGAGGATGAGACGGCCGGTGGCGCCGAAGGGTTTGAGGTCGATGAGTTTGACCTCGGCGGCTTTGAGAGCTTCGTTGCAGGCGATCATCAGGTAGGCGGCTGGCGTCGCTTCCAGGATGAAGACTGATTCGCCGGCCAGCACCATGTTGCCCTTGGCGAGGCCTGTGAACATGATGGCGTGATCCTGCTCGATGCTGCGGATGGTTTTTTGCGTCAGGATGTTGACCTCGGAACGTTGGTTTTCATCGAGGCCGGTCTCCCTGAGCACGGCGTTGCCCGCCTCCTTGATCTCCCCCTGGTCCTTGTGATGCACCATCATGAGGCCGAAGACCCGTTCGGTCACTACCGAACCCAACCGGGCGCGGGTGGACTTGAGGGCGATATCGATCATGGTGTGGATCTCCATAGCTGGGGCGATTTCGATCAACAGGGCGGAGTCGTATTCCGCCGGATCATAGACGCGGTTGTCCTTGGCGATGTATTGAGCCAATTGCGGTTGCAGGCTATCGATGAAGGTCAGGGTTCTTAATTCGAATGAATGTTCTGCCATTTTAGTTCTCCTCTCAATAATTTCCTTTCGCGGTTTTTTGGCCGGTAACAATGGCCACGCTGGCGGATGCGCCGATGCGGTCCGCGCCTGCCGCGATCATTTTCTGGGCGTCTTCGGTGGTGCGGATGCCGCCGGAGGCCTTGACCTCCATGTCGCGACCTACGATGCGCCGCATCAGAGCGATATCTTCCACTGTGGCGCCGCCGCCGCCAAAACCGGTTGAGGTTTTGACGAACGCAGCTCCCGCGGTTTTTGACAACGCGCAAGCCACTATTTTTTCTTCGGTATCCAATTTTGAGGTCTCGATGATGACCTTGACCTTATGGGGCTTGACCGCGTCCACCACTGTTTTGATGTCTTCATATACAAGGTGGTAATCTTTGGATTTCAAGGCGCCGATGTTGATGACCATATCGATCTCTTCGGCACCGGCCCGCACCGCTTCGCGGGCTTCGAAGGCTTTGGATTGACTGGATCCGGCGCCCAGGGGAAATCCCACCACTGCGATGGGTTTGACGGCGCTGCCTTTGAGCAGGCGGGCCACCAAAGGAATATTGCTGGAATTGACGCATACGGTGGCGAAGTTGTATTGTTTCGCCTCGTCGCAAACCTTGACCAGTTCCTCGCGGGAGGCGTCGGGTTTGAGCAGGGTATGGTCGATCATACTTGCCATTTGCCGCTGAATTTTAGAACCGTCGATACCGGATTTGGCGCCGATGCGGTCTGCGCCGCTCTGGACGATATTGAGGGTGGCCTCGGGGTTTTGGGTGGCGCAATGACCGCAGTTGATGCACTCTTGCTGGGACGTAACGCAATCCCGGACGATGTTCTCCACGCCCAGAATTCCCATGCTTTGCAATCTTTCCGCCACTTTGCGGGTGATGATCTCCACCATCTGGTCGAGATTATCTATGTTGTTCGTTCCTGATGCCATCAATCCTCCTTGGCTGAATAAACTTTATCCACGATCCCAACGATGACTGAATGAAAGGGATCGTCTTTGGTTCCCAGCAATTGCCGGGCGGTGTTGCCTTCCTGCTGTACCAGCACCACGTCTCCGGGACCGGCGCATACGGTGTCCATGGAGAGGAACGATTGGGACACGTCGTTGCCGTTTTCGTCGATGGGCTGGACAATCAATAGTTTGTGGCCGGTGAAGCTGGGATCTTTTTTGGTAGCTACAACGTTTCCAATGACTCTGGCCAATTTCATGGTATCAGTCCTTTTCGAATATAGCATCTTTGCCGGCGATGCCCCGGTCTTCGACGTTCACCTGGTCCACGATGCCGGTGATGGCAGCGTCTACGGGAGCGAATGGTTGGGGCAGCGCGAGGCTGGCTTCGCGGGACAGGGTGTAGTAGACCAAATCGCCGGTACCCGCCTGCACGGTATCGATAGCTGCCACTGGGCCGCCGCTGTTTTTGAGCTGTTCATCCAGCGGTTGAATCATGAGGATTTTCAAGTTCCGGACGGTCTCGATCTTTTGGGTCGCAACCACGGTACCGATCACTTTTGCCAATTTCATGGTTGTCTCCTGTTCACCAGTATATCCCTTTTTCCAGTAGGTCGGGATGGGGCGCTGCGATCAATTCTGCAGCCGCCAGCATGCCTTCGGAGGCAACATACTCTCTGGCCGCCGCTAACGAATCTTCGACATCCGCCAATTCCCCGGTCAAAATAAAATACCCTTTGCCCCCCAAACCGTTGGCCAGGCGAATTTCCACCAATTGGGCCCGAGTCGCTTTGGCTGCGATATCCGCCGCCTGGACGCAAATTGCCACCGAGAAGCTCTCGATCACGCCGATGGCGCCGAATCGCTCCACTTTGGCGGTTCCCGCCACCGCCGGGATCACGCTGCGGTGGACATAGGGCAGAAACAAATGGCTGATCACCATATCGCCGCCGCTCTCGAGCCCCGCCTTCATGGCCTCGTCCACATCCGCCACTTCCCCGCCGACGATGGTATAATATTTGCCGGGACATACCGGATGGGTTTCGAGAATTCTCACCGGCGCTTTTTTCACCATGGCGTCGCAGGACATAATGCCTCTGGCCACGGATTTGTATTCGATCATTCCCAATGCAGGTTCTTTCATGATTGATTTCCTTGTATTTCGATCCAATCGGAAGCGACGTCAGTCACCTTTCCGGCTATGGAGGCGTGACACACGGAGCCGAGAAAATCTTCCGGCGATGCGGCGATCACATCCCCCATCCTGACGGTTTGTCCGACGGCGGTTACCGGCAGAGCCGCCGCTCCGGCGTGACGGTCGAGGGGAATCCGGACCATCGAGACGGAACGGTACCCGATCGAGGGGGCCGGCTTTGCAAATCTCTGGAGATCCAGCTTCTTGAGGATGAGGGAGATAGGTACTTTGCGATACGCCAATTCTGGCAACGGCGAGGCGGTCTTCCGGTGGGGATTGCGGATCCCTCTATCTATTAATGCTTTGCGGTATTCGGCGTAGATTTTGCGGGGGGAGAGAATCATAAAGTCGCAGGCCACCAATTCGCAGACGCCGCATTGACTGCACAGAAACGCCGAAGTGATGTGATCTACCGGCTCTGCCAGATTGTAGTCGATGGTGCGCATGGTCATGTGGGGATAGAGGGAGTGGCCGATAAGATTGCGGGGACATAGATCTGTGCAGCGGAAACACTGGCAGCAGGCGGCTTTGGATTTTTTCACCATTTGTGAGATGGTGGTTTGCCGGGTTCTGACGATGATATGATCGGCGGGTAGCGCGATAATGCCGCTGGTGGTTTTGGCGATTCCGCGGTTCACGTCTTCCACGACGCAGCCCATCATCGGGCCGCCGTCCAGCAGCACATCATCCGCTTCCAGAGTGCCGCCAGCCATGGCGATGGCGTCCTTGTACGGAGTTCCCACAGGGATAGTCGCCACCATGGGAGTTCGAACCGAGCCGGTGATGGTGACCGGCCGCTCTGTGACGGGTTTGCCGTTGACGGCGTGGGACACCTGGGCCAGAGTCAGGACATTGGCCACAACGACACCCACATCCAGAGGAAGCCCTCCCTCGGGAATCGCCCGTCCGGTTGCATCGTACACAGTCAGGAATTCATCGCCGGCGGGATAATAGTTTTCCAATTCGAAGATCCCGATGCTCCGGTCGGATGGGAGATGGGGTCCCAGGGCGGCCACAACGTCGCGGTAATGACCTTTGATGGCGATGATCCCTTTTGTCGCGCCTGTCGCTTCCATGGCGATTCGCAAGCCGTCGATCACGAGCGTGGGATTCTCTTTTAACAATGCTTTGTCTGAGGCCAGTAAGGGTTCGCATTCGCTGCCGTTGGCGATGACAGTATCGACATTGGCTGCCAATTTGACATGGGTGGGAAAACCGCCGCCTCCGGAGCCGACGACGCCTGCGGAGCGTACCGCCGTGATGATTGCGCCGGATGGTTGACTCATATTCAATGCGATTTCCTATACGATCCTGAAGTATCCGCTCACGACGCAGCGGCGCGTCCGGGTGAAATGCCGCGCGGAGGTGAGGCCTTCGCCGGTGGGCGACGCGATGGTAAACGAGGTGTGCCCCTCCCCGCCCATACCGAGACCCGCCAGCGCCATTCCGTTTTTGACGAAAATCGAGGTGTTCATGGTTACCGCCATGCGGTGCATGTGCTCGATGTTTTTGGAGTGGATCACGGAGGTGTGAAAACAATTGTTCTCAAGGCGATAGGCCAACGCGATGGCGGCGTCGATATCCCGTACCTGGATCAAAGGCACCACCGGCATGAGCATCTCCTCCTTCGCGAAGGGATGATCGGCGCCAGTCTCCACAATGGCCAACCGTTTCCGAGGGTCCACCTCCATGCCGATCTGGCCGAGGATCTTATGCACATCCTTGCCGACCCATTGTTTGTTGGGGTGGCAGTGTTCGTCGAGGAGAATCTTCTCCAGCCGGCGTAACTGATAACTGCCCACCTCCACGGCGCCGTGGCGGATGAGCGCTTGCTTCAAACCACCAGCCGCTTTTTCGGTGACAATGATTTCTTTTTCGATGACGCAGATAATATTATTGTCGCAACTGGCGGAGGTGACGATGTCTTTTGCCGCCTTGTCCAGATCCGCCGATTCGTCCACCACCACCGGAGGATTGCCGGGACCCGCAGCGATCACCCTCTTACCGGATTTCATGGCCACCGCCACTACCGCCGGACCGCCGGTGACCACCAACAAACGGATCAACGGATGGGTCATCAGCGCCTGGGCTGACTGAATGGTGGGATTCAAAACCGTGGTGAAGAGATTGGGAGGTCCGCCTTCGGATATCACCGCTTGATTCATGAGATCCACGGTGAAGGCGGAGATCTTTTTAGCGGTGGGATGGGGATTGAAGGTGACGGCGTTGCCGCCGGCGATCATGCCGATACCGTTGTTGATGATGGTTTCGGAAGGATTGGTGCAGGGCGTGATGCTGCCGATGACGCCATAAGGAGCGCGTTCTTCTATGGTGAGGCCGTCGTCGCCCGAGAAGGCCATCGGAGCGAGATCTTCCACTCCGGGAGTTTTGACGATGGCGAGAGTGTTTTTCTTGATTTTGTCCTCGACCCGACCGAGCCCGGTCTCCTCCACCGCCAAACGTGAGAGCTCGCCTACATGTTTGAGCGACAGGTCGCGAATGGCCCGGATGATCCGTTTCCGCTGCTCCACCGGTATGGAGCGGTAATCGTTAAAGGCTTTTTGAGCTGCTGCGACAGCGGATTCGATATCCGGGAAACAGCCACGCCGTCCGGAAGCCGGAAGCGGAATGTCAAGGGGCGGCGATATTTTTTGCCGCGCGTCGTTTGCGGCGGATTGCGGCAACGGCGGCTGTTTGCCGGTCAATTGCTCCACCACGCGATTGACAATCGCGTCGATCTGGTTGTCGTTGATGCCCATCCTACTACCGCTACTTCACATAGGTTTCTTTGCCGTCGATTTCAATGACATCCACGATGGCCATGATCACGGCGTCCACCGGTTTGCCCTCGGTGATGGGGGTTTGCCGGGCGGAGCTTCCCGCCGCGGTCAACACCACCTCGCCCACTCCGGCGCCTACGGCATCGGCCGCCACGACAAAGCCTCCGGTGGGTTTACCGTCTACATCGACGTTTTTGACGATGTGAAGGCGCAAACCTTCCAGTTTTTGATCTTTTTGGGTAGATACGACCGTACCTACAACTTTACCCAATTGCATTGCGTTCTCCAGTTGTTAGACCCGGCGCTCACGTTAATGGGTGGCCGGGTGGTTATTTGCCGGCCTTTTTCGCGGTTCTTCCTAACGGCAGGGTGAGATCGATGTTTTCGTGGGGTCTGGGAATCACGTGGACACTGACCAATTCTCCAACTTTCTCAGCGGCCCGGGCGCCGGCTTCGGTAGCCGCTTTGACCGCTGCCACGTCGCCACGGACAATAGCGGTTGTATAGCCGCCGCCGATCTTTTCATAGCCGACCAATTCCACTTTCGCGGCCTTCACCATAGCGTCGGATGCCTCTACCATGGCGACAAAGCCTTTTGTTTCTATCATACCCAATGCGTCTGACATGTACCCTCCTGATGTGACATTAATGTTCTATTTGCCTTTCCGGCAGTTTTGTTTATTTAAAACAAAGATGTATTATAAGAAAAATATCGTTGTATTTCAATACTTAACCCCATTTTACTTCAAACAAGGGGGGTTTTTAAAGTAAACGGGGATAATTGATATTTGTCTGGAATGATAAAACGGCAATGGAGGCGGTGTTACATAGTAGGCGTTTGGCTTTGACTTAAATGTTCAATTATTTGTCATCGGCGCTGTCGCATCGACTTTGAGGCATTCCAGGTATTCATCGTTCATCTTGTGTATCAATTTTTTCCCTGGAACCTTCTGGACTTTCAACGATTTACCGAAATCATCCACATACTGAAGGATACCTGAAATATTGCCTATCTTTTGCCGGCAAAACTCCGCTAAAGATTCCTGAGGGTCCGGTATTGAATTTTCCAATAAGTTTTGCGCTTGAGAAAAATAATTGCGGGATTCGCCCAGCGTAATTTCGATCGTTTCGATCGTACTGCGCGCTGTTAAAAAATCTACCTGCCCTACGGTCTCGCCGATGGCGATTTCGTTAACCAGAAGAAACAATTGTGAATAACTTTTTTGCAAGCAAGCCGAACCTTTCAATAGCATTGTCTGAACCAGCCCGAACTCCTCTCCGGTATTTTCCCCGGATAAGGTTGATGTCAACAAAACAGCCATAACCACAATAATGATAACCTTCACTATCTTGCTCAAATACCACCTCCATAACGGCGCATTGAATTTTTTTTTGCCGGTGTAGACATACATATAGCAAATAATATGCCATATTGACGGAACAATGAAACCCTTTATTGATAAGGGTTTTGGCAGAATGAACGCTCGTATCGACGTTCAATCGCCCTCCTTGTGTAAACTAATTTTACACGGGGCTTACTGGAAACGTATGAAATAATCTGGCATATTGGTCATTGCAACATATTTTACCGGAATATGTAAAATTCCTTTACACTTCCGCCAGGATGCTAAAAACTTTGTATAATCGCAAATCCTGAGGCAATTTTGTGTAAAAGTATTTTACACATATTCTATATTTAAAAAATTTCAGGGAAAAGTGAGATATTGATTGCAAAAGATATATCATTAAAATATAATGATAATGCACGATATATTGTTTATCAATTTCACGAATCGCCCGTACTGGTCATTGGATACGGGTTATGGAGGACAAAAAATGAAACGTTTTAATTTGATACGTATGATGATGGTCGTCTGCCTCTCCCTGGTGATAGGAACCCAGGTTGCAAACGGGAGAAATATTCAAGGCGATATGCTGGATTACGAAGTAGTCACCATCGAAGCCAAAACCTGGATCGTCACCGCCCGTGAAGTTGCCACCGGGAATATTGTCAAATTCCGTTTGCCTCCCAATACCTTCAAAGGACAGACATTCGACGCGGAAATCGCTTCCACCGGACCGGGACAACGGTTTGCGGTGCGAGGCCCCAGAAACGCCAATCTGGCCAACCTGGTGATGGACACTCCTTCCCCACAGGCCCAGGGACAGGGACAGGGAATGATGAGAAGACCTCCCAGAATGATCGCTCCCCCATCCCGTCCTCTAACCTGGGAAATTTTGAACGTGAACCCAGAGATGTGGATTGTGACAGCTAAAAATCGCCTCACTCGCAAAGTGGCTAAATTTAAAGTGGATCCCGGTTGTTTCTCCGGTTTCAGATTCCAATCCAACCTGCAATCTGTCGGCAGAGGGCAGGGGTTTTCGATAATCACTCCGTTTACGGCTCCGTTGACAAATTGCTGCACATTACTGGAATTGAATTAATTTTCGAAGAGGAATTACTTCAAAGTAACATCTCTCCGGGGCATAGCGACGAATGAATGCCCTGGAGGTGTGCCTTCGCTACAAAAAGCTCATTTTATCGATCCATATCATCTTATTTCTAGGATTGCTTCCCGGTATATTCACTCTAAAAAACGACAACGCGCCCGAAGTGTTCTTCACCGACGATGCTGAGTCGCTCCTCAGGTATCAGCGGTTTCAAGACAAATTCGGCATTGGCCGGGCATTGCGCATCACAGCCGAAGGCCCCGCCATCTGGACCGCCGGCGGGCTTCTCTTTTTGGGAGAATTGGAGAATACCCTCACCGCTCTTCGAGGAGTGAAAGCAGCCGTAGGCTTAAAAGCCCGTCATTCATGGAAATTATGGCAATGGCCGCCAGCCGATATCCCATCCTTCCGGCGGGAGATCATCGAAGACGGTCTAGAAACCGGCGCCGGTTGGCTCAGTAAAGATGGAACGATCGTCACTCTACTGGTGCTGATGGAAGATCTCGCTCCCGCTGCCAGGCAAACGCTTCTAAGAAAAATAGAAGCCCAAATCGCCCAAGCGCCCGCTGGAATAGAGAGTCATCTCTCGGGACTACCGGTCCTGCATCTGGAGATGAACCGGTCGCTCGGCAGAATGGCATCCTTTTTTCTACCGCTTCTTCTGATTTTGGCAATGGCGATTCTCGCCTTCGTTTTCAGGCAAATACATTTTATCGTAATACCGTTGGGATTCGTTGCGGTATGCCAGGGGATCCTGTTTGGAATTATGGGATATCTGGAGATTCACCTCAATCTGGTGAATATCATCCTGGCCCCCATCCTGTTTGTGATTTGCCTGGCAACGGCGGTTCATATTTTGATGGCATACCGCCGGTCGTTGACCGAGAACTCGGGAGAACAGCATCCGGTCATCGCCACCTATCGATTGAAGGCAAAGCCGGTTATCTGGACTGGTGTCACGACGCTGACCGCCTTCGGTTCCCTGGCTTTTTCGAACAATCCACCGGTGCGCACGCTGGGAATCTGGTCCGCCGCCGGGATTTTCATCATGACCATCATGGTATTCAGCCTTTATCCCATCTTCCTCTCTTTTTCAAGAGGCGGTTCAACCTGGCGCCGGCAACAGAGGTTCGAAAGATTTGCCAGCCTGTTTGGCAGCAACCTGGCATCTCTGGCGGTCATTCACCGGCGGAAGATCTGGTTCGCGCTAGCGTTATTCTCTGGAATAGCTCTAATAGGTCTTCAACAATTGCATGTGGAGGACAATCTCGGCCGCTATTTGCCGCCCCTCCATCCAGCCCGGATGGAACTGGAGCGTCTCGAGAGCGGAGGAATCGGTGTTTTTGCCGCAGAGTTGGTAATCTCGCGAACCAAAAGCCTGCTGAAACCGGAAGCCCAACTGCAATTGTCGCGCCTGGCCGCTCAATTGCGCGCCGAGCCACTGGTACGGGGCGTGATGAGTTCAGGCGACCTGGTGGAGTCGGCGATTCGTTACATACTTGTGGAGGGAAAAGTGACCGACAGCATCCGTTGGTTGTCCATCGGTCTTTTGCAAACTTCTCCTGACAGTCGCGAACTGTTTCACGCGTTGGTGACTCCAGACGGCGGACAGGCGCGGGTTACATTGTTGCTGCCGATGCTCAGCTTCGACCGGGCCGAACCTTTGTTCGACCGGATCATCGCCATCGCCCGCGACATGTTTCCCGGTTCGGATGCGCATATCACCGGGCAATATCCGCTCATTTTGCAAGCTCAAAGTACGTTGCTCAGGGGTTTGACGCTATCCCTCTTCATTACCTTGTGTTGTGTGGCTCTGGTGTTTTTCCTCTTGATTCGAAGCGTCCGTTTGACTATCCGTTTGCTGATCCCCAACATCTGGCCCATTATTATGGTTTTCGGAGGGATGGGATTGTTGGGAGTACCGGTGGATAGCGTTTCGGTGATGACGGCGTCGATTGTCCTCGGTTTGGCGGTGGATGACACCCTGCACACCATGTCGTATTTCCTCGCCTTTTCAGCCGAATCCGATCCAAAGGCCGCCATTGTGACCACATTGCAACACACGGCTCCGGCCCATATCCTGACCTCCGTCATCCTTTCCTCTGGATTTGCCGCCTGTTATTTCAGCGACCTCCTGCCGGTGTCCCGCATGGGCATCCTATCGGCTATCGCCATTCTACTGGCCCTTCTGGGCGATCTCGTCATCATCCCCTCGCTCTTTGGGCAGCCGCGGTCGCTTTCAAATCGGAAATAAGATGAGCCCTTGCTTCTGGAGGGTGTTGTCGAGATAGAGCTCTTTCAATTTTTCATATTGAACTTTGCCGTTGGGAGTGAGGGGGATGGCGCCCCGTTTGACAATGAGCACCCGGCCGGGCCGGAAGCCGAAATAGCTGTGGAACGCCTGGACCGCCTCGATCGATAGTTCTTCGAGGAGACCGGCGTCTTCCAGCGATTTTCCCGGCAGTCGCGGTTCGATAAAGATGAAGGTTTGCTCGCCCTCCAACCGGCCGCGGTCGATGCCCACTGCGGCACAGCGCCGGACAAATTCACGGCCGTCGATGAGTTCTTCGATCTCGCGGGCGGAAAGATTGACTCCTCCCTGAATGATGATGTTTTTCTGCCGCCCCACGACAAACACATCGCCCTCTTCGTCGCAGTAGCCAAGATCGCCGCTGCGCAGGAACCCTTCGTCGTCGAACAAATCTTCGGTGGCGCGAGGATTTCTGAAATAACCGCGGGTATTGGCCTGACTGTGGATTTGAATCTCCCCTATTTCAAGGGGAGGCAGAGGACCATCCTCAAGCGAAACGATACGTATCCGGATACCGGGAAAGGGTTTGCCCACAGACACGCATCCCCGGTCGTCGATCTTGACCGGAAGGCCCGGCAGCCAGGAACACACGCCTACAGTCGCTTCCGCCAACCCATAAGCTGGAAGGAGAACGTTCTTTAAACCGAACACCGCTTCGAATCGCTGGATTGTGGATAAACGAACCGGTTCCGCCGCGTCGAGCGCCACCCGCAGCGAGGATAGATCGAAGCGTTCTTTTTGCTTGACATAGAGTAAGCAGAGCCGGTAGGCAAAATCCGGCGCCGCAGTGAAGGTAGCTCCGGTAGTCTGAATGGTCCGCAGCCAGGCTTCCAGATAATGAAGGCCGGCCGGCAGAATGAAGAGCGGAATCCCCATATAGAACGGCGCCATGGTCATGAGGATGAGTCCCATGTCGTGGTAGACCGGCAGCCAGGAGACGAAGGAATCTTCCGTCGTGATTTTCATGCCGGCGACCATTTGTTCGATATTGGTCAAAAGGTTGCGGTGGCTCAGCTCCACCCCTTTGGGATCGCCGGTACTCCCGGAAGTGAATTGGATGAACGAGATATCGTCGATCTTCACTACAGGGAAGCTCGAACTCCCTTCGCAAGCGATGCGCTCCTCGACCAGGAGCACTTCGATATCCCTTTCTTCACCCAGGCCGCGAAGTTCTTTCGCCTTAAGATCATCGAACGTTTGCGAGATAACGATCGTGGAAGAAGCTGATAATCGGGCCAGCGAGAGAATCCTCTCCACTCCAAGCCCTGGAAACACAGGCACCGCGACGCCGCCCGCCTGTTGCGCCCCATAAAAGGCGAAAAAGAATTCAACCGAGTTGGGGATCGCCACCATCACCCTATGTTGCCTGCGAATTCCTTTGCCGGACAAAAAAGCGGCGGTCCGCTCGATTCCCTCCCACAAGGCCGCATACGTAATCGCGTGATTCTTGTTAAAACAAAACGCCACCCGCCCGGGCGAATCGAGAGCCCTCTCTTTGAGGATCGCTAGCAGCGTCACCGTGAAAACACTCTCCTGGCGCCGAACGTTCGTGTTCCCTGCCGCTGGATTTTTCCCTGTGCCTTGAGTTTGGTAAAATACTCTCTATTCAGCATTGGAACTACTTTCTAAAAGTTCTCGTGAATATCTTAAACATGCATCGAATATTTCCATTATCACAGACTTTGAAGGTAGAGGAAATTCACTTGAGTCAAACTCTCCCTCAGTTAGCTTGAAATGATCTATCATTCTATTATACAACTGCTTTTGATCACTATCGCTTAAATCCAACTTTCCACTAGAATGAGCGAACTTATTTCTTAACCTCCTGAGTATATCGAGTTCTTCCCAGCCTTTATAATCTTTGCATATTTTTATTTTTTCACCGATTACTTTATAATCTTCCAACAAAGCGTAAAACCTGACAATGACATTCTGATTCAGATAATGGGCAACGCTATTCATTTCTTCTATCGTAGGAGAATCAATTTCTCTAGAAAATTTAAACTTGGCTTTAATAGGGTTTTTTAGCTGGCTAAGGTTGAATCGTAATGAAGTTTTCTTAATATCTTTATTTTTCAAGTGTTTAAACAATTGCCGTGTTGTCAGGTGATGTTTGATTAATTTTTTTGTCTCTTCTTCCAATTCTCTATATTCCAAAACAATTTTACTCATTGTGCTCCTCTTCTATTTCATATCTTTTTTGATTGATTTATCTTGAACAGTCTTTACTATCAGTCGATATAAGTCGGCGGGGGTACGGATGGCGGCGATGGCGGCTTCGTCGAAGGTTAGGTCGAAGCGGTCTTCGGCGGCGGCGGCGAGGTTTACAAAGTCGGCTGACTCGGCGCCCAGATCCTCCATCAGGCGGTCATTGGCCGATAAGCTGCGGATTCCCAATTGTGCGCGCACCAATTGCAGAACATCTTCCAATATCACTGTCATCGATCACTCCTCGTCATGGATTGCCGAATCCAGGATGCAGTCGATCTCTCCGGCGATGGATTCGGCTTTTTGGCGGTTCATATCCGAATCGAGATATAGGATATCCCAATAAAATTCACCATCGAACAACCGTGCCTGGGCGGTGAATTCAGGGCCCAGAGGGAAATTCGATACAAACGCGTGGACATTCTTGATCTTGATATTGCCGTATTCGCGGGCGAGGTCGAGTGATCCGGTGTAACTGAGGGCGGATGAGCCCATGCGAAAATTTTTGAACCTGAAGAGGGCTTTCATCATGTGGACCGCCAGGACATTGGCGCAGAATTTATCGCCACGTCTGGCCATTTTGTACACCGACTCATTGATGCGCCGGGCAAGTTGCCAGATGC
>JAHELQ010000555.1 GCA_024644125.1 Candidatus Aminicenantota bacterium
TTTACACCAGCGCAATGGATGACGCCGTCGATCCGTCCCCAATGTTCTTTTACCTGTTTGACGACATTTTCCACCTCATCCATTTTTGAGAGATCCGCCTTCCAATAGCGAGCATCTCCGCCCTGGGAACCGATTTTCGCGATTAATAGCCGGTTTTGCTCCGACAATTCCACATGGTCGGTCAACGCCAGCCGGATATTTTCCCGGCGAGCCAAAAATTCCGCGAACAGCATCCCCAATTTGCCGAGGCCCCCGGTCACAAGATAGGCTCCGTCCGGTTTCACCGGAGGAACCAGTTCTCCGCTTTCAGCTCCATCCACCACAGGCAATTCATTCCAGATCCTGGAAAACCTGGATGCCATGGCCGCGTCATAACGCACCTCCACATCCCCGCGTGGATACGCCAACTCTTTTTTTATTAACCCGGCAACCTGGGTGGGACCGGCTTGAGAAACCCACTGATCGCCATCTTCCAGCCGGATGGTTTTGCATACCAATCTCGGGTGTTCCCGTTGAAGCGAGCGGAAAAGTCCAGCTACCGCCGAATAATGAGGTTTGGGATTTTGACCGGAATCCGTGAAAAGAAACAGCAATGTGATATCCGCTTTCGGTTTGCGTTTCAATATTTCCCTGGCAATCAAAAAAATGGAAAAGACACCGGAAACAAAAGAATTCTTGCCGGAAACAAATTCGGCCTCATTGCCATCATCATCGCCAAGCGCCCAGAGATGCACGATTGCATCCGGCAATGACGTTTGCCGTTCGAGAGTGTCTAACAATTTTATATAATGGGACTCGTCTTGTGCATCGATCTCGAAATCATAACCAGAGACGGGGGAAAAACCAGTCCCCTTCTTCACCAGAACCGTCTTTTTTGTCCAGGCGTCGCGAGAACAATTATCCGTTGCGAATAAAAGTATATTCTTCTCCAAAATTTTTGCGTCACCGCTCTGGTCGCAGACGATGTCGTCCTTTCTCCAACCGGGAACAAAATAGAGATATTCATTTGTTTTTGCGGCGACCGCCGATCTCTCCATCTCGCCACGCAGGTCTCCCTTGAGCTCTTTCACAGTGAAGTCAATGATGCGAACCAGCAACCGCCCTTCTGTATCCAGAATCTCGACATTGAAAGTACGGACATGAGATTCGGCTTTCACGGAACAGGCGCCGGTCGCCACGCGAACATAACACTTTTCCGGCAGACTCGCCCATATCTCCACCTCGCCGACCGAAAACGGCAGAAATGTGGATACCGAATTACCGCTTCCGGCTTCCCTCAAACCGATTACCGATTGCAACGCCGCATCCAGCAACGACGGATGCAGCATAAATTCAGATTTACCCCTCTGCACCGCGTCGGGCAATTCTATACAGGCGACCGCTTCACTCCCACCGCAATACATTTGCTGTATCGCCTGAAAACCGGGGCCATAAGCGATACCCGCATCAGCGAACATATTGTAACATACATTCCGCCCCATAGAATGATTGAGAGGTTTCACCAGCGAAGGGATATCGACTTGAGGCCGGCCGGAATTCCCAATACCAGGGCCCCCTTTGTCTGCAAAGATTAATTTCCCGCGCGCGTGAACCGATCGCGATCCAGCGCCACTATTGTTATAGATCTCGAAATTAACCCGCCCATCGCCACTTTTTGCGGGAATCAAATCAATATGGACCAGAACGGGTTTTTCCTCCACCACAATTGGATGTACCCAGACTATGTTCCCGATTTTCACTACCTGCCGGGCGGTTGCCATTTGACCGGCGGCGCGGGCCATCTCTATGTATGCCACGCCGGGCAACACCTTTTTGCCGTTTATCACGTGATCTGCCAGGAAAAACTCATTCCCGAGGAACCGGGTCGAATACCTTTGAACCGCCAATGTCGATGTATTCTGGTGAATCAATGGATGGAGAATCGAGGAAGACTCGGTCGCGGCATGCGCGTCCAACCTTCTCTTTTCTTCGGGAATCCAATACCGTTGCCTGGCAAAAGGGTAAGTCGGGAGTGATATACGGCGGGGAGCGCGGTTTCGATACAATTGGCTCCAATCGATATCAGTGCCCGATACCCACATCTTCGCGATTTTTTGCAATTTGTTGCCTTTTAGCAAAACATCTACATATTCTTCCCATTCGTCACCTTCGAGAGGGGAAACGGAGCTGTTCCCCTGATTCGCCTCCCCTTCGATCAATCCGGCCACATTCACATTGCCGCCTGAATACTGCATTAATTTCGACACAAGCTCGTCAAGAGTAGACGCCACAATCGCCAACCGTGATTTTTGTGCGGTCCTGCCCAATTGTAATGTATAAGCGACATCCCCCAGATCGAGAGGACAATCGGCTTTTTTCAGAGTATCATTCGATTCACAACGATTTGCGAGAAATTCCGACAGATTTTTGATGGACGAATACTGCATCACGTCAGTCAAGGTTACGGCTAAGTTATATTTCTCGTTGATACGGGAAAACAGATCCGAAAAATGCATCGGTTCAAACCCATATTCCAATAAATCATTGTCTATATCTATCTCTTCCGTGCTAACCGACAATATTTCAGATGAAATACGCAACAAATCATTCCGTAAATCCGGAAGTAGTTTTCCATTTCCCGTAGTAGCTTCGGGCGCGGATTGATTCGCGTCGCCAATAAAGCGGGCAAGCTTTCCGGCATATACCGCCAACCGGTCTTTATCCTTTGCCGACAACACGACAAGACATTCCACCTGTTCTTTCGCTCGCGCCTGTTCATAGTTGTTATCAGCGACAAATTCTTCGAGAACCACATGCGCGTTTGCCCCTCCGAATCCAAAACAACTGACGCCCGCCCGTAGAGGTATGTCTCTCCCATATCGATCTTTTGCCCGTTCCCATTCTGTTCGCCGGTCCACCACATAAAAGGGGGTTCCCTGAAAGTCTATATATGGATTGAGATGTTTTAGATGAAGAGATGCGGGTAATATCCGGTGCTTCATCGCCAGAATCACTTTAATCAGGCTGGCGATTCCCGAAGCTGGCTCGAGGTGGCCGATATTTGTCTTGATAGAACCAAGACCACAGGAATTACCCTGAGCGACACCCGCTTCGCCTTTGGCGGAGAGTTTTGCGAACGCCATTTTCAGGCCGTCGATTTCAACCGGATCTCCAAGCTCGGTTCCAGTACCGTGAGTCTCAATGTACGACACAGTTTCGATTCCAATACCCGCGTCTTTATAAGCGGCCACCAGCACATCGGCCTGAGATTCTGAGTTGGGAGCCGTCAACGAATTGGCCTTGCCGCCGTGGTTCACGGCGCTCCCCTTGACCACCGCGTAAATATGATCCCGAGCCTCGATCGCTTTTGCCAACGGCTTTATCAATACTGCTCCGACACCCTCTCCTTTGACATAGCCATTGGCGGAGCGGTCGAAGGTCTTGCACCGGCCGTCGGGACTCAACACCCCCAATTGGGCGGCGGCCAGAATATTGGCCGGCGAAAGAATCAAACTCACACCTCCGCAAAGCGCCATGTCACACTCCCCCCCCCGGACGGAACGCACCGCCCGGTTGACGGCTACAAGGCTTCCGGAGCAGGCGGTGTCGATCGATTCACTGGGGCCGTGAAAATCCATGACATAAGACACCCGGTTGCTGATCATCGCGTGAGAGTTGCCGGTTCCCACTTGAGCCGTTACCGGGCCTGTTTCCCGCAACAATT
>JAHELQ010000556.1 GCA_024644125.1 Candidatus Aminicenantota bacterium
CGGGCGGGAGACAAGAACTACCCCAATTTGTTCCTATTTCACGAGGTTTCCGGGCAGGTGGACGCTTATACTCAATTGTGCGGGCGATTGGAGTCGCCGCTCACGGTTTATGGATTGGCGGCCTCCCCCCTACCGGACCTGTCCCCCGCCGATCTATCGCTCCCGCGAATGGCGGCGGAATATGTGGAAACAATTGTCCGGCAACAGGGCGCCGGTCCCTATCTTCTTGCGGGTCACAGTCTCGGAGGTACGATCGCGTTTGAGGCGGCCCTCCAATTGGAGAGCCGGGGGCGCGAGGTGGCGTTCCTGGGATTGCTGGATTCGCCCTCTCCGCTCGCGGCCGTAAAAGAGAAACAAATCGAGTTTACTACTGCAAACGAGATCGAGTTCCTATCGTCTTTCTTGCGCCGGCCGGCGGCAGCCCTCGATGTGACGGAGCATATGTCCATCGGGCAAATCTGGAACGCGGTCCTGGATTATTTACAGCGGGAAGACATCGATCCCGCCGTCATTCGCCGCGCCATCGAGGGACACGGCGCATACGTCTTACCGGATTACCAAAATCCCACTCGCAATGAATTGCTCTCCCTACTCAACATGATCCGTTCCCTGCGCAACGGGCGGGCGAACTACAGACCTGCGTCAAAGCTCGATGCCCCGCTCACCTACTTCCAGGCGGCAGACACCACTGCGCCCAGAGCGGCGGAGGAGTGGGGGCAATTTTGTATCCCCACCATCACCGTCATCCAGGTACCCGGCAACCACGCTTCCATGCTCAAATCGCCCCACGTCCAAACCCTCGCCACCCTCTTCGACCGCACCATCACATCCATCCTTCGCTCCTGATCCCCCCCATTACATTCACCAATCCCACCGGTGGAATTCCATAAGAAAAACTGCACGCGCTTACGACAGCATCTTCCGACGGTAGCGATTTTTCTCGCATTTCAGAAGAGGAAGCGGGAGGAGCCTGTCCTCAGGCCTGGAAACCTGGGGACAGGCGGGTTGATTTTGATTGGTTAGTTGGTGCGGCGGTAGAAGAAGCAGGTGATGGTTTTGGGAGCGGTGACCGGGGTGGTGGTGTAGGTGACGACGGATTTAGTGGCGCCGCGGTAAGTTGTGGTGAAGCCGTTGTCGGAGATATAGTCGAGGCTGTAGATGGTTGAGGGATCCGAACCCTGGTAATGGTTGTCGATGGTGATGTCGAGGGTGGAGCCGTGGGTTACCGAGACTGCGCCGATGGGGTTTACGGGATTGGGAGGCGTGCCGGAGGAGCCGTCCGAGAAGGCCTTCTGGATGAAGACGGTATAGGTTTTCTTTTTGAAGATGACGCGGATGGTATGGTCGGTGTAGAGGGGGTCGAAGGTGTAGACGCTGCTGGAGCCCACGTTGAAGGCGCCGTCGATGATTACGCGGTCGATTTCGTAGCCGGGATCTGGCGTGGCGGTGTATG
Source organism: Candidatus Aminicenantota bacterium (assembly GCA_024644125.1). Classification (GTDB taxonomy): domain Bacteria; phylum Acidobacteriota; class Aminicenantia; order UBA2199; family UBA2199; genus JAHELQ01. The sequence continues at coordinate 1,454 of JAHELQ010000556.1, forward strand.
TGGGCGTGGCGGCGGCGGCGTAATAGGTTGTGCCTGCCGGGGCGATGAATCCGCCTTCGGACGCGGAGGCTTCGATTTTGTAGCGGCGGAGTTTCCATGAGGCGCGGATGGTATGGTTGGCAGTTATATTCGAGAAGGTGTGGCTCTGGACCGGACCTTGCGAAACGCCATCGATGATCACTGTGTCGAGCTCGTAGACCTTGGGATCCGATGTTTCCATGCGAAAGGCCTTTGAGTCGCCGTAAGAGACGGTAATGACGCCGGAGGGGCGGATAGCGCCGCCGGGGCCGGAGAGGGCCTGGATGGTGAAGGTTTTGAGTTTGAACCGGGCCTCGATTGTGTGGGGGGCGCGGATGTCGGTCAATGTAAAACTCAGAAGAGCGCCTCGCGAGATGCCGTCAACTATCAGGTCTTCCACGATGAAGCCTGTGTCGGGAGTGACGGCGAAAGTCATGGCGTCCCCGTACACGGCGCTGATGGTGCCGGATGGGTCGATGCCGCCGCCGGGGCCGGCGAAGGCGGTGATGGGGAAAGTTTTTTTCTTGAACACGGCGTCGAGGGTGTGGTCCGCCGAGATGTTGGCGAAGGTGTAAGAGGCGACAGCGCCTACGGATGCGCCGTCTACTTTGGCATCCCGGATCGTGTAAGCGGGATCCGGTGTGATGCGGACAGTCAGGCTGTCGCCCCGGTTGACGGTAACTGCGCCCGATGGATCCGTGCGACCGCCGGTTCCGGCTGTGGCGGTGACGATGTGGGTGATGGGAGCGAATTCCGCGTGGATGGAATGATCGGCGATGACGGCTTCGAAGGTGTATTCGTCTTTGGCGCCGGCGGAAACGCCGTCAATGGCGACGTTCTTTACCCGAAATCCAGCTTGTGGCCGGATGACGAAGGTGGCGTCGGTGTGCCGCGGTACCTCCACCGCGCCGGATGGGCTTATGCCGCCGCCTGCGCCGGAGGTGGCGGTGATGGTGAAGAGGGGAACAGGGATTTTACTGAATTCGGCGTGCAGGGTGTGGTCGCTGGCGATATTGGCGAAGGTGTAGGAAGAGACGGCTCCAACCGGCTTACCGTCCACTAAAACCGAGGATATGTCGAATCCGTCTTCGGGGCTGATCGCGACGGCCAGGCTTTGACCGCCGTTGACGGCTATGTCGCCTGCGGGAGCCACGGAACCTCCACTGCCGGCTGTGGCGGCCACAGTATAGGTAACAGGCTCGAATACGGCGTGGATGGCGTGGTCGGAAGCGATTTTTTCGAACTTGTAATCGTTGAGGGTCCCCGCATTTTTACCGTCCACCTCGACACGCTTGACCTTGAAGCCGGTCTCGGCGGTGATGGCGAACGAGACATCGCCTCCTTCGGTTACAGGGACTGTCCCCTCCGGACTGATACTGCCGCCGGTATCGGAGCTGGCGACGATTTGGAAGCAGCGGCTCAGGGTTTGGGTGTACTCGACGTGGATGGAATGATGCCCGGAGACGGCTTTGAATGTGTAGGAGGAGGGGGCGCCGACGGATACTCCGTCCACCAATACCCGCGCCACCCGGTAGCCGGTATTGGGTTTCATGAAGAAGACGCGGCTCTCCCCTTCCGGCACGGGGACATCGCCGGCGGGATCGATGATGCCTCCGGATCCGCTCGTGGCTGCGATGATGTGGATTTGCCGCTGCGACGGAGAGTTCACGATGATTGTGACAGTGTTGGAGGATGCGCTCTTGCCGAGTTCGTCGGTGACAGTGACGGCGACGCGGTATTCGCCGGGGGCGGTGAAGGTTTTTTGGGGAGTCGCGCCTCCGATGGAGGAGTCGCCGCTACCGTCGATGGTCCAGGCATATTTGTATGGAGCGGAACCTCCGGTTACAGTGACGGCGAATGTCACTTCGAGTGGGGCCTCTCCACTTTGAGGATCGGCTCCGAGGGATACCTCCAGCGACGGAGCTTTGTCTTCAGGGATTTCTTTTTCAATGGCGCGGACGATGGGGTAATCGGGGCGCATGATGATGCGTTTTTCGAGATTCTTGAATTTGTAGCCAACGCCCGCCCCCAGGGTGATGGAGGCGAAGACGCGGCTATGGTTGCCCATGCCGCGGATGGCGCCGGTGGTGTAGGTGTAGGTGTAACCGGCGCCGAGGTAGAGATTGTCGATTAATTTTACGCTGGCGGCGCTCTCCAACCGGACCAATTGTTTGCTCAGTAGGGCGCGGCCTTCGAGGGCCAATCGCCGTCCGACCCGGACAGTGAGATCG
>JAHELQ010000090.1 GCA_024644125.1 Candidatus Aminicenantota bacterium
ACAGGTTATTTCGAGCATTTCGTGCCGAAGGAAGCTATCGCTCCTGCGGCCGGCAACGTAACCGTGAAAAAAACAGGGACAGGTATCGCCTGGGGCGGCCTGCATTGGCAATATTGGGAAGACATCGATAAAATATCGGCTCATACCCAGAATCCATTGCGTCTGAAAAAGGAGATATTCAAACAAACTCAAGATAAAAAAGGGCCTGTGCTGACGCCGGTCAAAGGACCGCTGGCGGTGGGAGACTTGCTAAAAGTGCGGATTCAATTGAACGTGGACCGCGATATGGAATTCGTCCATCTCAAGGACCACCGCGGCAGCGGAACGGAGCCTGTGAATGTCCTATCCCATTACAAGTACCAGGATCGCCTCCATTACTATGAATCCACCCGCGATGCGGCAACCCACTTCTTCATCGATTATTTACCCGCCGGAACATATGTGTTCGAATATCCGCTGAGGGTCGTGCACCGGGGCGTGTATCCGTCCGGTATGGCGCATATTGAATGTATGTATGCTCCTGAATTTAACAGTCATTCTGCGAGCATATCGCTGGAGGTCGAGTAGGAGTCGTCGGCCGGTAAGTTTTTTGTAATAATTACAAAAAAAAACAAAAAACAGGGATAGACTCTTGACAATAAGGCGGATTTCCAATATTATAATATTGTAATCATTACAAAAAAGAAATAAAAACAGGAGGATGCAATGGAAAACAATGTACAGAGGATTCCGTTAATTGGGGAGAAGTTTCCGGAAATGCAGGTCAAGACCACTCAAGGAGTGTATTCATTGCCCAATGATTTTGAGGGTAAATGGTTGGTTCTTTTTAGCCATCCTGCAGATTTCACTCCGGTGTGTACCACCGAATTCGTGGCTTTCCAAAAACGGTACGACGAGTTTAAAAAACTCAATACAGAGTTGATGGGGCTCAGTGTAGACCAGGTGTTTTCCCATATCAAATGGCTGGACTGGATCCGCGAAAATTTGGATATCGAAATTCAGTTCCCGGTGATTGCCGATGATGGCAGCATTTCCCGGAGGTTGGGCTTCATTCACGGCAATGCTACCAACACAGTGAGAGCGGTGTTTTTTATTGATCCCACCGGCACTGTCCGGGCGATTCTCTATTATCCCGCTGAATTGGGCCGGAACTTCGATGAGATTTTGCGGATGATCAAGGCTTTTCAGGTGGCGGATGAACATAAAGTGGCCATGCCCGCCAATTGGCCCAACAATGAGATCATGGGGGACGAGGTCATCGTCCCGCCGGCGGTAACGGTTGCCGAGGCCAAAGAACGGCTCAAAAACAAAAAGTATCAATGTTATGATTGGTGGCTCTGCCACAAAAAATTGAAATAACGATTTAACGAGAGATGGAAATGGGAGGGGTGAGCGAATGTGTCGCCCGCCTTTCTCCTATTTTAATGTAATTAGTTTTATGGTATGATGAAAGATTGGATGTGTAGTTTGAAATGATCACTATGGAAATGAAAAAGAGTATTAAGAATCCGCGGGACCGTTTACAAAAGCTTCTGGAAGCGAAAGGCGTGCGCCCCTCGTTTCAACGCCTCAGGATACTGGAGATTTTAGCGGGAACAGCCAGTCATCCGACGGTGGACGATATTTACCAGGAATTGGTGGATGAGATTCCCACCCTTTCCAGAACGACTGTGTATAATACGTTGAATTTGTTGGTGGAGAAGAAGCTCGTGCTGGCGTTGAGTATGTCGGAAGCGGGGATGCGATACGATTTTAACACGATTCCGCACACCCATTTTTTTTGCAATTCCTGTAGTCGTGTCATCGATATCGAGACCGAATTGCCGGAATCATTGCTGCAAGAATCGGTGGACGGTCACAAAATTCATGACACCCATATTTACCTCAACGGCATCTGCAAATATTGCCTGGCTCATTCGGAAACCGCTTAACGAAATCACCTGCCAGCCCTCTAAATATTTCCTCGCTTAAAGCGATTGACTTATTTTTTTTTATGGGTAAAATATCCCTTGCAAAAAAAATATTCCCTTTATTTCTGTACATATTTCGCCATACATTCTATCCTGAAACCGAATATGTTGAACGATATGTGAGGAATATTTCAAGGAGCGACCGCGATGAAGGTGGCAATCATTCACAATAGAGATTTATCCGCCGTGATAAATAAATTCGGCATTCAAAATAAAGAGATGTACAATCCGGAAACGGTACGCCGTGTCGCCCAGGCTCTTGAATGGGGCGGGCACAATGTCTCTGTTATAGACGGCAATATGCATATGATCGAAAAGCTCCAACAATTCATGCCCCGGGTGATCGAAGGGGAACGCATGGGGCTTGTGTTCAACATGGCCTATGGCATTCAGGGCGAGAGTCGTTATACTCATATTCCGTCCGTTCTGGAGATGCTGGGAATCCCGTATGTGGGCTCCGGCCCCGGCGGGCACACGTTGGCGCTGGATAAAGTGACGACGAAAATTATCATTCAGAAATATGATTTGCCCACTCCGGATTTTTGGGTGTTTTCCAGCCCGGAGGAGCGAATGGAGGATGTGGAGTTCCCGGCCATTGTGAAACCCAAGATGGAGGCGGTCTCGTTCGGGTTGCAAATCGTACACGACATCGACGAACTGAGACAGGCGGTGTCGGAAACCATCCGGGACTTCCAGCAGCAAGTGCTGGTGGAGAGGTTTATCCCTGGAAGGGAGTTTGCCGTAGGATTGTTGGGGAACAATCCGCCGGAAGCGTTACCGGTCCTGGAGATCGATTTGGAAGGAGATCCCAATGGCATTCAGACGGTGGTACACAAAAAAAAGAGACCCAGGGGAAAAATCTGTCCAGCTCATATTCCGGAGGATCTGGCGGATAAACTTGTCAACCTCAGCATTCGCGCCTTCAATGCCCTGCACCTGCGGGATTTTGCCAGGGTGGACATTCGGATGGACGAAAACGGCAATATTTATATTCTTGAAATAAACTCCATGGCCAGCCTGGGGGCCTCGGGCTCCTATGTCCATGCCGCGTCTAAAAAAGGGATGGATTTTAGGCGCTTGGTCAACAAGATGTTGGAAGTGGCGGTGGTGCGCTATTTTACCGATCAAAACTTCCAGGATGATCTGGGGATGTCTCCCAACAGGATCCCTATGCCGGTACGGATCCGGTCGTATTTGCGGGGGAGGCAGGAACAGATGGAGAATATGCTTCAGCAGATGGTCAATATCAATAGCTTCTCGAGAAATGTCAATGGTGTCAATCATATCGGAGATACAGTGGCCCGCTATTTGATTCCCCTGGGATTCAAGTTGCAAGTCATTCCCCAGGTTGAATTGGGCAATATTCTTTACCTGAGCAACAGCGACAGTCAGGCGGTGGATGTGTTGCTGGTATCCCACCTGGACGGTCCGACGCCGCTTGCCAACCACACTTATTTTACCGACGGCGAGCAGAAACTCATGGGCACCGGGATCTGGGCGTATAAAGGTGGATTGACGATTATGGTGGCCGCTATGCAGGCCCTCCGCTATATCCGTGGTTTGAAAAAAATACGCATCGGTATTCTGCTGACGACAGATGATTCCTTGCAGGGAAAATTCGCCCAACCTCATATCGTCAACATCAGCCGCCATGCCTCGTGCGTGATCGGTCTCAGCGGAGCCTCTCTCGATGGGGGAATCATAACCTCCCGCTCCGGAGCCGCGTCTTATTCCCTTTACATGAATCTAAAAAACGCCGAACAGTCGGAAGATGTGTCCTGGGCTATGGGGTATTTCGCGAAAGTGCTTCACTCTCTGACCGAATTGTCCGATACCATGAAAGGCCTGGTGGTATCTCCATGGGATGTGGAAATGAAGTCCAATATCACCGATCTATCTGCGTTCGGCAAAGCGAAATTGAGTATCCGCTTCAATGAACCGTCGCAAATTCAATTACTGGATCAACGGCTGGCTAAGTTCATGACTAAAAAAGTCCTGGCAAAACTCGATTTTCAAACATTAGGAGGATTTCGCCGACCTCCGCTCGTTCCCAACGATAAGACCGGCTGGCTGGTGGACATTGTCAAGTCGATCGCCGGGAAACTGGATATTCGGATACTGGAAGAGCATCGCTGGAGTTCGGCGGATATTTGTTTTTTAGAGAAAGAGATTCCAGTGGTGGACGGATTGGGACCGGTGGGCACGAAAAAACCCAATAAAGAGGAATTCATTCTGCGTCACAGCCTATTGGAACGGGCGGCCCTCCTGACTCTCACGCTGCATGAATTAGGGCAATGAACTGAAAAAGGTTTGCACTATTGCGGGAGATATGTTATATTTCTGACTTCCCTGCATGGTTTGATCCTCAGTATGAAAGAGAATTATTTTTTGCCCGGTAAAACCGGAGAAGCGGCTATGCGACTACTCGAAGCGGCGCGGGTGTTGGGCGAACGCCGCCGTCTGGACATGACCGCTGCCCGCTCCGTTCTGCTGGTGTTGGATATGCAGGAATTTTTTCTTGACGAGGCGTCCCACGCGTTTGTCCCCTCCGCCATAGCCATCATCCCCCACATCAAACAATTGCAAGAGTTATTCCTTCAGCAGGGGTTGCCGGTGATTCACACTTTCCATACCAATGACGAAAAAAACGCAGGGAGCATGAAGCGATGGTGGCGTGATTTATTGAAGCCGGCATCGCCGCTGGCAGCAGTTACACATCGATTGCCGCCTTCTGGGGTGGCAATGTTGGAAAAGCATCAATATGATGCGTTTTTGAAGACCGACCTCGAAGACCGGTTGCGTCGGCTAAATATCCGCCAGGTGGTCGTTACCGGAGTAATGGCGCATCTCTGCTGCGAAACCACTGCCCGTTCCGCGTTCATGCGGGGCTTCGATGTCCTGTTCGTTGTGGATGCGGTGGCCGACTACAACCGGGAATTCCACCGGGCAACCGTGCTGAATCTCGCCCATGGTTTTGCTACCCCGGTGTTAACCGACGAGGTCATCGGAGCATTCGGGAATTAGGAGTGCAATTGGCTGAAGATAAATCGCAATCACAAATCGCCGTCATCGGCGCAGGTCCCGGCGGTATTGCCGCGGCAATTCAATTGAAACGGTTTGGATTGTCTCCTCTGGTTTTTGAGAAGGGCGAAATCGGAGGATTATTGCGCAACGCCCATTGGGTGGAGAATTACCCCGGCTTTCCCTGCGGTATTTCCGGGCCGGATCTAGCGGGGCTAATGAAGCTCCACCTCGAGTCATTGGAGATACCGGTTCTCTATGAAGATGTGCTGCAAGTGGATTATCGCCCGAAGGAATCGATCTTCGACATAATCACCAATGTGGCTGAATACGACGTCCACTATCTGGTGCTGGCATGCGGCACAAGGCCCAAAAAATTGAAACAGGCGGAGGGATTGCCCTTAGCGTTGCGGGAAAAGATCTTTTACGAAGTCCATCCCATCCTTCATTATAGTAATAAACACATTGTCGTCGTTGGAGCCGGCGATGCCGCCTTCGATTACGCTCTCAACCTCGCCCAATCGGGGGACAATCATATCGATGTCGTGTTCCGCGGCGACGAGGTGAAAGCGTTACCGTTATTGCATTCCCGTTGTCTTGCCAGAGAGAATATCCACTTGTTGAAACGGCACCGGATCCTCTCCATCGGGGAGGGGGCAGCGGGAGATCTTTCTCTGAGTCTCGATGGACCCGGCGCAACTGTATGTATAGAGTGTGATATCTTGCTGGCGGCTATCGGCAGGGAGGTGGAGAAAGAGATGGCTTCCCCACGGTTACTGGATCTCGAGGAGGAATTGATGATGCGTGGATTGCTCTATTTGGCGGGGGATGTGAAAAACGACCTGTATCGCCAGGCGTCTATCGCGGTAGGTAATGGAATCGAAGCGGCCATGCGCTTGTGCCGGGATATAAAGGAGTAGATGATGAAGATAATTGCCAGTTCAGGGCATCCTGACATCGCCACAGTATACATGGCCGATATGGGCGACGAAGACTATGTAGAATTTGTCGAATCTGTCCAACCGCCGGTTCCCAAAGAGGAAAAGTGGGTTCTGATTGTGTCTACCCTGTTTGGTTGTCCGGTGGGATGCCGCATTTGCGACGCCGGAGGTTACTACAAAGGCAGGTTGACAAAAAACCAGATTATGCGGCAAATCGATTTTTTGGTAGATCGCTATTTTCCCTCTCGCCGTGTTCCGGTAGGGAAGTTCAAGGTTCAGTTTGCCCGTATGGGGGAACCTGCGCTGAATCCCGCAGTGCTGGATGTGCTGGAGGAATTGCCCGGGCGATTTGACGCGCCAGGCCTGATACCCAGCGTGTCAACCGTGGCGCCGGCGGGAAGCGGCGATTTTTTCTCCCGGCTATTGGATATCAAAAACCGGTTGTATGACCGGGGCCGGTTTCAATTGCAGTTTTCCATCCACTCCACAGATCCGGTTCAGCGGGATGAGTGGATTCCTGTCAAAAAATGGGATCTGGAAACCATTGCCAGGTATGGGGAGGGATTTGTCTCTTCCGGCGACCGTAAGGTGACGTTGAATTTCGCGTTAGCCACCGGTTCACGGGTGGATGGCGAGATGCTGCTACGTTACTTCGATCCGGCTCTCTTCCTCATTAAGGTGACGCCGGTCAATCCCACCGTCAGCGTCACAAAAAACCAAATCGCCAGCGCTCTTTGCGAAGGCGTTGAGCATCGGGGCATCCCGGTGGTGGATGATCTTGGCCGGCGCGGGTATGAAGTGTTGGTTAGTATCGGGGAATGGGAAGAAAATCGCATTGGGAGCAATTGTGGGCAATACATAAAAAAGTTCCGGGAGAGTTCTCTTCCGATGAACGATTCCTATATTTACCCAACGAGGGAAAATTAAAAGGAGGTAGATCGTCATGATCGCAATTTTTGTCGGATATTTGGCGTTGACGATGGCTCTCGGCCTCTGGCAGGCGCGACGCACCAAGTCTCAGTCTGACTTTGTATTGGGCGGTTCGAAACTGCCCGGCTGGATGCTGGCGTTATCGGAACGGGCCACAGGCGAGTCTGCGTGGTTGTTGTTGGGATTGACCGGTTTTATTTATGTGAATGGGTTGTCGGGCATCTGGACCGGAGTCGGCTGCCTGCTGGGCATCAGTACCGCCTGGATTGTGTTGGCCCGGAAATTCAGGGCAGAGGCGCACAAATACAATGCCCTCACCATGCCCGAATATTTTTCCGCCAAGTTTCCTGAAAAGTCCACTACCATTCGTCTCCTCTCCACCATCATCATTGTCTTCTTTTTTGTGTTTTACGTGGCGGCCCAATTCGCTGGCGCCGGGAAAACAATTTTTTCCACTTTCGGGCTGGATCCCCTGTGGGGGCAAATTATCGCTGCCGCGGTGATTCTGGTTTACGCCACGGTGGGCGGTTTTATCAGCGTTGTGGCAGTGGATACGTTCCAATCGATTTTGATGATTACCACATTGATGGTGGCGCCGGTGATGATTTTGATTAAGATCTTCACCTCCGGTATCGATATCTCCGCTGCGCTATCTATGGCGGGGCCGGGTTACGGTAGTCTCACCGGTGGACTGGCGGGATTTGGAGCTGGTCTGTTGATCTTTAACAACCTGGCATGGTTTTTTGGGTATCTGGGGGGGCAACCGCAACTGAACGCCCGTTTTATGGGGATGAAGGACGATCGCAATGTCAAGATCGGGCGCAATCTGGCGGTTGGTTGGACCATTACCGCATATGCCGGTGTGGTGGTGATCGGTATAGGGGCCATGATTTTGTTTGGACCCAATGCCGTGCAGGATCCGGAGATGATTCTTCCCTATGTGTTGACCAATCTATTTCCCGGTTGGCTGGCGGCGATATTGCTCGCCGGCGCGGTGGCGGCCATGATCTCAACCGCCCAGAGTATGCTTTTGGTGGCGGCCTCTTCCGTCAGCCAGGATGTGTACAAAGGGATCATCAAAAAGGGGTTGGCGCCGGATAAAACCCTGCTCGCGATCTCCAGAGCAGCGACTTTGATTGTCGGTGTGCTGGGTTTGGTTCTAGCGGTTACCACATCGGACCTGATCTACTATATTGTTAGTTACGCGTGGGCCGGGATCGGTTGCTCGTTCGCTCCAGCGGTTTTGTTGTCGTTTTACTGGGACCGGTTCGGTTCCAACGGGGTGGTGGTGGCGTTGCTCGCGGGCCTGATCACTACGATTGGTTGGGTGTTTTTTGGGCTGGAGCAAACAATCACCGCCCGAGCGGTTACATTTGTGGTATCCATGGGATTGGCGATTGCCGTCACTCTTGTGACCAAAAAAGAGCGGCCTCGATAACTGAATCAGGGCCGGAGGGCTATCCGGCCCGTATCATTGAATTCCGAAGCGCGACGGATTTATTGCTTTTGGTCGTCCAGACTCTTGATGATCGCCATGATCCGTTCCCGCACTTCCGGGGTGGAGGCGGTCGCCAGCGCTTGTTCCAGAGTGTCCATTGCTTTCGCTTTCTGGCCAACCCGGTTGTAGGCGCGTCCGAGATTGACCAGGATATTGATGTCCGGCGCCGTCAATAGAGAGTTGGCCTTCTCGAAATTCTGCAGGGATTCTTCATAATTCCCCTCGTTTTCCAATAACGCGCCTTTGATGTTGTAGAGGGGCGCGAAACGTTTGTTCTTTTCAATCCCTTTATCGACGTAGCGCATGGCCAGATCAGGGTGGTTGAATTTTATCTCCAGCATCGCCAGATTTAGATAGGCGTTTTCCGGTGTTTTGTAATCTTCGTTGTTGGCGGCAACCAGGAGATGCTCCTTTGCCCCGTCGTAATTGTTCTGTTCGATGTAAATCAGCCCCAACGAATTATGGGCGTCAACGAACTGGGGATGCGCGGAGAGAACCCGTTTGAAGTAGCTGATGGCCTTGTCGAAGTCTTGTTTGTAGGTATACACGATTCCAAGGGCGTTCAGGGCGCGGACCAGGTTGGGTTTTTTCTTCATGGCTTTCAACAATTTCTGTTCCGCCTGGTCGATGTTTCCTTCGTTAAGATAGAAGAGTCCTTCGTTCACCAGATACTCCGGGGATCCCGGTTTTATTTGCCCCGGGAGTGTATTTTCCCTGCTGCTGCAACCGGGAAGTATTGCCAATTGCAAAATAAGAAGAAGTAAAATAAATTTTTTCATAATTCCCCCTTCGATTTTTTTCTTATATTATATAATTTAGTCATCCAACCCTGTTCCGGTTATTGTTCCGTGATTCGTGCAATGGTGTCGAGTACCTTGTAGGCGTCAACCGGTTTTGAGATCCCCTGGAGTTTTTGCTCTCCCAACGAGTGGAATTGGAATGTATCGCTGGCTTTGCCCCGGGTAGCGCCGGATACGATAATATCGCCGGGATTGGCGATGTACGCCTCCAGCCGGGACGCGATATTGACCGCATTGCCCAACACTGTGTAATCGAAGCGTTTGGGCGAGCCGAAATCGCCGCTGATCAATTTGCCGGTGTTAATTCCAATCCGTATCTGGATGGGATCGCCGTTCTCCATTTTGATTTCCCGGGCTTTTTTTTGCATTTCCAACGCCGCCTGGATGGCCAGTTCGGGATGGTTCTCCGTTTCGAAGGGAACGCCGAAAACCGCCATCAACGCGTCGCCGATGTACTTGTCCAGCGTGCCGTTGAATTTGAAGATGATATCGGTCATTTCGGTAAACAACGAGTTTAGAAAGTAACCCACTTCCACAGGATTCATCTTCTCTGCCTTGGATGTGAAACCCACGATATCCATAAACAAAACTGTGGCCTCCAGCTCTTTGTATTCCATCAATTCCATCGTGTTGTTCTCGTTGCATTCCATAATCCGTGATACCACAGCCGGCGAATGGTACCGTTCCAACCTCGATCTCAGCTTCTTTTCCCCTTCCAATTTTTCCAGGGTATTGAGAGTCTCCACCGACAGTCCGGTAAAATTGGCGATTGTGGAGAGAATTTCCAGATCGCGCTGGGTAAAAATGCGGTCCGTTAGCATCGTGTCTACGTAGATCAATCCATAAATGCAGTTCTTGGTCCAGATGGGGGCCGACATGGCACTGGTGATTCCGTACAAAATCACACTTTTGGCCTCTTCGAACCTCGCATCGTCTTTGGTGTTGCTGGAGAGAATCGCCACCTTCTCACGGATGGCTTTCATGGCGATGGTTTTGGAAATATTGATTTTATCGACCCGTTCTCCGGTAATGGTGCGGGCGAATTTTAGACTGAGGTCGCCCTGGGTCTCGTCGTGGAAAAAGATATATAGCCGCATTGGTTTCAAAAATTGAAACACGCTTTCTCCCACCGTCTGGAAGGTATTGTCGATACTGCTGGAGGCGATCAGATTTTTACCCAACTCCGTCAGGGTGGCCAAAAAGTTGAAGTCCTCGCTCGACGCGGCCTTCTCGCTCTTGACTTTGATCCCTTCTGCTAGCGGAACCACCATCGAGATCTTCTGGTTGCTGTCGTCCAGCAATTGTTGGCTTTCCTCCACCCGGGCGAATTTGAGGATGGTGCGGCCAATGGCGACACTATCCCCTTCGAGCAATACATGTTCCCGGATCCGTTGGCCGTTCACATAGGTGCCGTTTGTGCTCTGGCAATCCACCACTTTAACGCCTCCGTCACATTTGACGAATTTGCAGTGGTTACGGGAGATGGTTTTATCGTCGAATTGCAGGTCGCTGCCCCGCAGCTTGCCTACGGTGACCGTTTCCTTATCCAACTTGAAGACAACCGGCCGGTCGTCGATGGAATATGTCAACTGGTAGTTCACTCCGCTTTTAAACTCCTTTGCATCAACTCTTTTAGCGCTTCGTGGGGTTTTTTACCATTAAAAAGGATTTCATACACTTTCTGGGTGATGGGCATTTCGATTCCCAGCTTCCGGGATAGGCGCCAGATGGCCTTGGTTGTTTCCACGCCTTCGGCGATCGTCACTGTGGACCGCTCGATGTGTTCCAGAGTTTCTCCCTTCGCGATTTTGACTCCCAATTGAAAGTTTCGGGAGAGTGGGCCAAAGCAGGTGAGCATCAAATCTCCGATTCCCGCCAATCCCCAGAACGTCTCTTTCCGCGCCCCCAGTTTCAGACCGATGCGGGAGATCTCCACACTGCCGCGGGTCACCAGCGACGCTGTTGTATTGTAGCCGAATCCGCAGCCGTTCACCAGGCCGGAGGCGATGGCCATCACATTCTTCATGGAAGCGGCCACTTCGATGCCGATGAGGTCGTCGGTGCGGTAGAGGCGCAGCACATCCGAAGAGAAATCGTGTTGTATTTTTTTGAGCAGATTCTCGTTGCAGGAGACCGCCACCACTGCAGTCGGGTGGTTCAGTGTCAATTCTTTGGCGAACGAGGGACCGGAAATGGTCACCCAATTGTCAAGAACATGATTGCCCATTACCTCTGCCGCTAATTGCGATAGGGTTTTCAGCGACGTCGCCTCAAATCCTTTACTGAGATTGACAAAAGGTTTATGGTCCGCTACGCCTTTCAATTGTTGATAAATTGCGCGGGTAAATTTCGACGGTACAGCGAAAACCAGGATGTCTGCATGCCGGGCTTCGTTCTCCAGGTCCTCCACCGGTATGAGGTTGTCCGACAGTTGGTGTCCTGGTAAAAAAAGTCGGTTCTCGCGATGGTCCCGGATGGAGCGGATGACCTCCTCCTCCCGGATCCAGATTTTGATTTCAGAGTTCACCTGGCAGAGGTAGTTGGCAAACGCCGTTCCCCAGGAACCGCCTCCGATGACTAGTATATTATCCATTTTTTTTCCAGCTAAATTTATGTTCTTTTCCATCGATGATTCGTTTGATATTCGCCTTGTGTTTGCTAATGACGAGAATGGCGATTACCAATACCACGATCGCCACTTCCGGGATATTGGTCAGCAATGTGTAGAAGAAGATGGAGATGGTGCCAATAATGGAACCCAATGATACGAAGCGGGTAATCCATACCGTCGCCACAAAAAATCCCAGAAAGACCAGAATGGCGGGATAGGAGAAGGTGATAAACACGCCTACCAGTGTTGCCACGCCTTTGCCGCCCTTGAATTTGAGAAACAGGGGAAAGATGTGGCCGATAATGGCTGCCGCGCCCCCGATCATGATCAGGGTGGGGGAGTCCTGGAAATGTTTGAATCCATAGAGTATGGGAATGACCCCTTTAGACATGTCCAGAAGCAAGGTGGCGATGCCGAAGGCTTTGCCTTTTTTACGCATGACGTTTGTGGCGCCTATATTTCCGCTACCTTCGCTGCGTATGTCTTTCCGTTCGGAGAGATAAAACAGGATAAATCCGAAGGGTACTGAACCCAACAGATAGGAAAAAACGATATACCAGATTTCATGACTGCTCAAGTGGGATCTCCTTCAATATAGTATAGGTGGGGCCGTTGGACGATAAATCGCTCTTGAATATCTGGAACCCCTTGATCGCCGATTCCGAGATAAATGTTCCCTGATGCTGGTCGATCAATCTCAAATATGGCTTGATGTCGAAGTTTTTTTTGTTGCGGGCGAGGGTGATGTGGGGTTTGAACGGCCGGTTGTCTTTGGGAATGCCAACTCCATGGAGACGGCTCTCTATATCCCGGAAGAGGGATTCGAGTTTTTGGGATGGGGTGATGCCCGCCCACAGGATATTGAGCTCCTGCTCTTTGCCGAATTTACCGATGCCTGCGATACGGACGGTAAAGGGATCGACCGGGTAATCGTTGCCCGAGAGAGTCTCCTCTATCTTCTTGTATGTCGCCGGTTCCACGTCGCCGATGAATTTGAGGGTCAAATGAATGTTCTCCGCTTTGGTCCATTTGATGGGAGAGGCGATTTTTCTAAATGGTTTCAGCGCGTTGGCGATCTTTTCCATCGCCTCCCGGTCTAGTTTTATGCCCACAAAAACTCTCATAATTGGATTATAAAATATATGATTGTTTTAGTAAAGAGGGGAGACCGATATTATTGCAAAATCGGTCATTCCAGTCCGTCGTATTCGACTTTTGCCAATGTGAGGCCGCGGGGGGGGGCGGTTTGACCGCCGGCTCTCCTGTCTTTGGCATCGAATATGGCGGGAATATCGTTGGCTTCGATTTTTTTTCGACCTACATCGATGATGGTGCCGATGATGTTTCGCACCATGTAACGCAAAAAACTTCTGCCTTCGATGGTGAAAATGATCTCCTCGCCTTTGACTCTCATTGTGAAGGAGGTGACTTCGCGGATTCGTTTTTTTTCAGGTTTGTCGGAGGTAAACGAACTGAAGTCTTTTTCGCCGATAAAGTGTTTGACTGCCCGGCGCATGGCGTTGAGGTCCAACGGGAAGGGGATATGGGTGTAATAGCGGAATTGAAACGGCGACAGCACCTGTCCAAGAAAGATGCGATAGATGTAGGTTTTGCTGGTGGCGGCATAACGGGCGTTGAACGAACGGTCCGCCAATTGGCAATCCGCGATGCGGATGTCTTCCGGCAATAACGAGTTCAATGCCCGTTTCAACGAGTCGGGTTCGATCTTGATGGAGATGTTGAAGTTTGCCGTCAAGCCCATGGAGTGAACGCCGGAATCGGTTCTGCTGCTGCCAGTGACAATCACCACTTTTTTGGCGATCACTTTCAAGGCTCTGACAATCTCTCCCTGGACAGTGGGAGTGCCGGGTTTTTGATATTGCCAGCCGCAGTAGTTTGTTCCGTCAAATTGGACGATAATTTTATAATTGTTTTTCAAGGGATTTGAAGCCGGGTTATTGGGCGAAATAACGGTTGATATGACCGATCACCTCTTCCGGTGTTGCCAGAGGAGTGACGCCGCGAATGTTCCAGGTATTCAAACCGAATACCATTTTGCCGTAGATCTGTGTGTAGGCTATTTCCGACAATGTGCCGTAACTGCCGTCGATCGCCACCAGAATATCGGAATTCAACACAACGACGTTGTTGCGCATGTAACCGAGGCCTGTGGGGATGGCTATATCCACGTATG
>JAHELQ010000091.1 GCA_024644125.1 Candidatus Aminicenantota bacterium
AGAACCTTCCTGATTTTGAAGCGGCCTTCGATCAGCGTTCCCAATGAATCGTCCGTGGTAATAATGGTGGCGTCATTGTTTTTGTTCTGGCTCCCGGAATTGTCCAGGGCGGTCCCGCACGATTGGCAAAAAACAGCGTCTACAGCATTTTCAATCCCACAACTCTTGCATCTCATGGTTTTTATTGTATCAAATAATTTTTTTTTTAGCAATCAATCAAATACCCAACGAATCACTTCGAAGGTTTCGGCAAAATTTGCTCCAATCTGCGTTCCCCGGGTTCTGGCCCAACCAAGGATAAAATCTTCAGTGGCATAGGGCCGGTGCTGTTGCGATTGGTATGCCTTGAGCGCCGCGAGCTTTGTATCGATATGTCCCCGTTGCAGTTTGATGAACATCTGCGTATGAAAGGTGATATTGTTCCAGGGGAGTTCGTACCCCACGATGCTCACCTGCTTGAAGGCCCGGATTCCTTCGATGGCAACCGTTTGATGATCCTGATGAAGATCGTGGGGCGAAGGAAGGAACACCAGATCGGGTTCCAGTTGGTACCGGATCTTTACCAGTTCCTCCAGAATCTCCTGGCGGATATAATTCAGTTTACGGACTTCATACTTATAAATAATGAGGTTTTCCGGCGGGATTCCCAACCGTTTGGTGGCCTCCCGCACTTCCACTTCGAGGATATTCTTCGGCAAACCCTCCGGGACCGATTTTTCGGCGGTGGAAAATGCGACATAAAACACAGTCTTGCCCTCGTCCAGAAACCGGGCGATGGTGCCTCCGCACCCAAATTCTCCGTCATCGGTATGGGGCGCCAACACCAATACTTTCTGCCAATTTTTATGCATGATTCTCTCTCCCGTTCATCGCGTCAATCGCCAGGATTACGCATTTCAAAAGTCATACAAATCTTTTTTATAACAAAACATCACAAAATCGTGCGGTAAAAAAGTGTGATCCAACCGGACATTAGCGCAAAATGTCATGGCGTTCCCCATCACCTCGGCCGGATCATAGTAAAATGTATCGGGGTGGGGTTTTTTAGTCAACGAAGAGGTCATGGAAATGGCGATTCCAATGTCCGCGGATTGGTACATGGCGCGAACCAATCTTCCTGTCAGGTCCATATTGAGATCAGTCTCAAATTTCAAATTCAAGGGGCCGATGGAGATGATAAAATCGAAGGGCTCATCGATGGGCCGTTCGATGATGTCATGTACGAACAATCGCTGCCGCAGATGAGGATATGCTCCGCGAGCCGCCTCTATCATGTGCGGATTGATATCGATCCCGGTGTATTGCGCGTCGATTCCCCGTTCTTTCAAAAAACCGTAAAACCCCGCGACCCCGCACCCCACATCGAGCAACCGCTTCCCATTAAAATCACCTAATTCCAGCATTTTGTCAAAACGCTTGTGGTGGGAAACCCTGGATTGGGCCACCGCGTAATGTTCATCTACTCCTTCTTCCAGTAAATTCGAAAAGTACTCGATGTTTTTTGCTTTTACCTGGCTATAGTCCATTTTCACTCCTCTGGATTCTCAGACTTTCTTATAATCAAGGAACTTTTCTCCCCACAATTGAACAGCAAATCCACCACCGACAAGCCGGGGATAAAATCTCCCCATAATTGGGGGTATTCGGGATGTTTGAAATCATAGACCTTCAGTCGAATGCCGCTCTCGCTAAAGAGTTCTTCCTCCTGGTATTTTTGCCCGCCGAAACCCGATAGATAATGGCCGGCCCCCACCGCCCGGCAAACGGAAATCAACCGCTGGGTGGACGAGCCTGAGATATCCTGCAACGAAGAGGAGGCAATCACCGGAACCGGGAGTGCCAGCTCTTCGGATGCCCAGGATAATAACGCGGCGTTCAGTTGCGCCAGAAGAATATAATCATTGGCGATTACCTCTTCCAATCGGCGAAAATATCTTCTGAAAAAAGGAGCCCTTGAATAACCGGCGGTCAGCGTCCCTGTGAGTTTGCGCTTCCAATTGACATCCCGGTCGATTTCGATCTCCCCTATATTCTGGAAATAGTTCCCTTTTTGTTTCACCGGAACTGTGAGCCACACCTCCCCTTGCCGGGTTTTGATCTTGACCCGGTTGGTATAGCCCCGCCGCACGAATTGTACGTCGTCATACAAGATGAAAATATCGCTCTGCCACCATTTGTAAAAAAACCCCAACCAGGGTAAAAAGTTCGGTTGATGAATGGCTGCCACCCGGATGGCGTTCTGCTTATTGTCGCTGGGTTCCGTCACTGGTAATGATTCCTTTGAGAAGCCTGTCTAGCAACTCCACCTGCTTTCGGGTGGAATACCGGTGCACAGCTTCCTGAGAGGGCACTATTGTATTATAGAAATCCCGGTCCGTCAATATGCGGTGCAGCAACGCTAGAATCTCTTCCGTATGATGGGGATGGACAATCCACCCGGTCCGGGTCTCGATAATCATCTTCTCCAGAACAGTCTGATAGGTTAACGCCAGAATTGGACGGCCAGAAAAGAGGTATTCGAAAATTTTGGTGGAGGTTGCGCTCTTACGGTCGGGAGGGGTGATGATCAATAGGGCGTCAGCCTCCAATTGACTGGCCAACGACACACCGCGGGGTACGAAGCCGTGATGCGACACCGCACCTATCGAGATGAGATCGTCCAACCGCTCGAGTTCCTTGCGGCTGTATTCCCCCAGCAGATGGACGCATACATTCATCCCCACCTCCGGGTATCGCCGCCTCAACAAACGCACCGCGTCGAAAAAGAATTCCACCTGGTTGTAATTGCAGGATAGTCCAAACCTTCCGGTGAAAAGAACATTGAATTTCTCGCAGTCCATTTCGACCGGGGCCGGCACATTATCGAAATCATCGGGATCAAATCCGCTATACAATGTGATGGATTTATCGAAGTCATATTGCGCTTTAAAATACTCTGTAATAGGTTCCGCGATGGTGATGATAGCGGAAGAGCGGCTAGCCACCTGTCGCTCCAGTCGAAGGTAAGATCGCCCGACACAGGGATAGCGGCGGATCCGTTCCCGTTCGATCGGCTCGAAGATCAATCCATCCCGGAAATCCGACACCAGCGGCACGGCAAAATTTTCAGACAGCAGAAGCGCCACCTCCAGGGTTTCCGCCGGCGGATAGGTGGCCAGGATCACATCGGGCGCCGCCACCCTCATGATACGGCCCTGGAATTTCAATACCCTGCGCTTCCACCATGAATAAATGGAAGCAGCGCATCCCAGCCGGTTCAACACCTCGACTATCAGCCGCATCGCCAACCATTGTAATTGTCTCGCCCCCCGCCGGTTCTTGTTGTGGCTGGGATCGTACACTCTGAGGGTATCGTTGTCATCCGACAATTCGGTGGTTTTGCAATAGGTATGAGTGAGCACCGTCACCCGGTGCCCCTCCTGCCTGAGATAACGGGCCATTTGAAAAGGTCTCAATGTTCCGCCGCTCTTCATGGGGGGATAATAATAAGCGATCAGCAATATATTCACCGCGTTCTCCATTCAGATCCGGTCGATCAAGCTCCCCAGATCCATCAAATTCAGTTCGAACGCCTCTTCGAGTACCCGATGGGGCAAATCCACTAAATCGCCGCCGGTTCCGTCGATGATGATGGAATCGGAGGTGGCGATACAATCACATTGGAGATGTTTTAACTCATGATCCGGCGATCTGAAGAGTTGTATCTCGCCTTGCAAATGATATTCTTCCAGAAGATTCGTCAACTCCTGTTTATGTATGGCGCTATGGGACACCGGGCTGTCCAGCAAAATAGTAACGAAAGCGGGCCGGTGGAGTTGCAGCGCATTCATCAATAACCGGCACGAACGCATGAATAATTCCTTGTTTTTAATTTTGCCGTAATTCTCCCCCACATCCCGCATCATTCCATCATTTGAAATAAACACTTTTTTTCCGTAAAGATAATTCATCACTGTCAAAAGCACATTGTACCCGTCCAGAAACACTGCCTTCCGGGAGATGTCGGTAATCAACCGCCCCTTGCGTTGCCGGGCTTTGGCGCGGGGAGCGACGCCCCGGAACAAAATTTGCCGCTCGGAACGGGACAATTGGCGGCGGTCGCCGATAACCTTCAAAATCGCCCGTTCAGGATAGTCCCGGTTCAAAAGATAATAATAATCATCCAGCGCTTCCAGGAAGTGCTCCTCGATCTCCACTTCTCCTCCAACCTACCGCGTCGCCGGATGTTTCCGGGCGAACACATACGCGTAATCGGCGAGAATATCTGTCCGGCCGCTTTTTATCACCTGAAACGAACATTCTTCGAGGAGAGCCGAGATTTCTTCGACTGAATAACGTCTATACCCGCAAGAAGATTTCTTCTTAGCGGTCTCCACATTGAATTGGATGTACGCCACTCCCCCGTCGTTGCACATATGATGAACTTTTCGCAGGATGGTTCTCACCTTGCGCCGCGCCACCACCTGGATGATGCCGATCAAGCAGATAAGATCGAAGCTGGATTCGCGCCGGCGGAAAAACCGGCGATCGGTCTCGATATCCAGGGCGTGAAACTGGGCGCCGGGCACCATTGGGCGGGCATATTTATCCAGGATCTCCGCGGAGATATCGATCCCTTCCAGAACGGAATCCGGCGATACGGCTTGCAATTGACGCAAATAACGGCCGGTGCCGCAGCCGATATCGAGTACCGCACGAGGATGCGGGACCTGCGAGAGGATAAGCTCCACCAACTTCTCCACTCTCTCCACTTCGCCTTCGTCTTTGTAGCCATCCACGAGAGCGGGATCTTCCAGAGCATCCCCGTTTATTTTTTTACGCTTGTAATCACGTTTATAACGTAAACTATCCAATCCCGAGACAATCAACACCCGGGCGGCGATTTTTTTTACCAGGCGAAGTAGGTACAAAGGCAAACGCGCGGCCATCATGTCGATTCTCCCGTCAATTGTTTCACAATAGTAATTAGTGTATCTCTATTTTTCTCCGCCGTCAACTCCCGGGCTGCCGCGCCGGCATTGATTTTGAAGCGCAGGATGTCATCACCCGTCAAACGGTTGATCTCCTCCGCCACAATGGCCGGATCATAGCTGGATGTCACCAGGCCGCAACCGTACTGCCGGATGTATTCCACATGGGATTCCGGAGTGGGACCGGAAATGATTCCCAACCGCGCCTGCAACGACTCAAAAAATTTATTGAACAAGCCAAACCGGAAATTGATGGTGCTGGGGGGAAACACAAGATTGGACAAATCGTAACCAATTGTGGCGGGGATGATCTCCTCCACCGTAACCGGAGGAACGACTCTCACATTGTCCCTTTTCTCCGCCATGGCGCACAACCGTCTGTAATAGCGAAGGTCTGTCGGCAGCAACATTAAATCGAGGCTAAACCGCCGGTCCACAAAATCCATGGTTTTGATCATGGTTTCGAGCCTCCGGTTGGGGTTGCTCACCCCATGGGAGATGATGCGGATATGCTGCGGATCCACACCGGATGGCGACGCGTCGAAATAGGGCGCCGCGTTGGAGAGCACCCCCACCTCGACGCCGAATTCCTCTTCATAGGCGCGGGCCACTCCCGGCGATACAGTGACAATCTTATGGCATTGGCCCATATACTTCCGGCACAGATAATGGTTGAACGGTTGGAAGAACACTCTCCAGAGCAACCGGTCTTCGAATTGCCGGGGGGAAAATTCATGGGTATCCAGAAGCACCCGCGCATCGCCGGCGATCCTCAGGGCAAACGGCAATGTCTCCACATCATTGGCGATCACCACATCGAAGCTGTGTTGCCGGAGTCTTTGCAATAAAGGTTCGAACCGGTACATATTCCAATAAAGGGTCTCGAAATGCCGGAGTTTGTACTCCAGAGCCCTCGCCAACCGCTTGCCCCTGGAATTGGGCACCTTTTCCACAGCGATGAAATCCACTCCCACAATTTCCGGAGACGTGAATCCAATGGTGGTAATCCTGTACAAATCCTTCAGAAACATGATATGCCGGCGGACCCGGGGATCCCCCGCCAGATCGGTAAACGCGATCATTAGAATATTTTTTTTGTCCATGTGTGTCTAGAGCGACAAAATCTCGCGATACAAGTCCCGCAAGCCGGATTCCGCCATGGCATCGTTATGGAAGAGCAATGTCACCGGTGTGTTCACCCGCCGGGCGGAAGCGACGATCGCCTCCATTTGGTGCTTCTTGAGCGATCCGGCAAAGCCGCCGCAAGAGTAATTCCTTCGCTCCATGAATACCAATGGCCGTTCCTCGATACTCAGCTCCTGCCGGCGTAAAATATCGAAGACCCGGTAGGCGTCTCCGGTTCCACAACGGAAACCCTCCCGGTCGGCGAATCCGCAGGTGGAGTCGATCCTCATTCCATTCTCGGCCCACACCCGCCAGGTGAAGGGGACCTGGAATTTCAAATAATGCTGACGCCCTTCAGAGATATCGCTTCCATAAACCTTTTGCAATAAATCGAGCTCCCGCTTCCACACCGACCGATCGCCGGCTGATTGGTAACTGGGATGGAAGCCCACGATATGATTTCGAGTTCGAATCGCCTCGAGCGCCGATCGCGCCTTCCTGCTTTTGATACCGTAGGGATTCACCCGGTCGAACGGAGTGTCGCCTCCGCATTTGAAATAAAAATGGGAAGTCAAATTCATCGCTTCCGATATATCCATCAATTCATCATATACATCATAGGGATCTTTTTTTTTGCCCCGCGCGATGAGGGAGTACTCTCGCAGCCGGCGAACCGCGCTTCGGGGAGAGAGCCGTTTTAACATATCGGCCGCCGCGGTGCGCGTCACATGCCCCCACCCCCGCCACAGCAAAAGAGCATCCACATCATGGGTCAGCACAAATGAAAACCGCCGTTCCAGTCGTTTTTGGCGGATGCCCAGGGCATGAAGCATTCCCCAGAACATCTCCACATACTCGTTCACCACTGGCCGGTCGATGAATCCCTGCCGAAAGGCCAACGACGAGGTGGCGGGGAACCGGCCATGCGTATCGAAGGCATCCTGCTCGCCCCGGAGCACATACTCTTCCCAACGGGACAGCATAAAAAAGGCGGAACCGAAGATATCGATCCCACAAACCATACGATCTCCGGTTCTATCCCACTCATCGTCCCCAAAAATCACCGGCAGCGGCTGTTCGAGAATAAAGGGATTAGTGAGCCACGAAATCCGCTGCGGAATGTTGTCCGCATGCAAATATCCATGATCAGCATCATCGATGAACCTGGAAAAAAAGTGATCCCGCACCACAATTTCCCTCCGGTTTTCGAGAACGAACCTGTAATCGGGAAGCGCATGCTCGTTGTAGGAAATCTCCAATCCTAGAAAATCTTCGAGGATCGTACCCACAATATAGCGGCGTTCCGGTCGAAAACCGGGGGGAAGGAAGATCTCGATCATCTGATATCCTGCAAAAATTGCTTGAGTTTCAATATCCGGGAATTGGTTTTGGAAATAAAAAAATAATTTTTAGGAACAGCCCCAAAAGACCGGAAGAACTGCTCGATCGGCTCCTTCATGCTCCCTTCGAAGTCGAAACGGAGGCCAAATTCCGACGCCCATTGAATCGCCCGCCACATCAAGAGGCTGGTGGCACCGCTCGTGCGAAGTTGCGGATCCCCGCCGCTCAAGAGGTGGTAGGCTCCGACATCATCCCAAACGATATACAATGCCGCATGAATCCGCTCTTCCGCGTCCCGGGCAAAATATATCGACCGCCGATTCCGCTCTTTGCAGGCGCGATCCAACCGGCGCAAAAATTCCAGGGAGATCGAAGGCTTCAATCCCTGCCTTCGATAAGTCTTGAATACCGCCTGATAGAAGGCTTCGATATCGTCTTCTACAGTCACCGAGACAACCTTCTCGGCTTTTTTGATTTCCCGTCGAATATTGCCCCGGACATTTTCGTAAACCTTATCGATATCCGAAACATCCTCGATCACATAAGTATATCCGCTACTCTGGGCGAACCCCTGCCAGTGAAACGGTAACCAATTGGCGACCGAATAATGGAATCCCTGGATGAACCGGTCGAATGGCGGGAGTTGGCGAATCAAACCGGTCATCACCTTTTTTTCAAATCCCAGGAGCGACCAGCTCTTCTGCCCAGGCGGATACGACAACCATGGGCCCATCACCTGGGTGAGGCGGGGCATGGTGATGAACGTGTGCCCCAACTTTCCGGTTACAATATAATAGGGCAAAACGCCGTGAATATCATCCCCTTCCTTCACCACAGCGGCATCCCAGCATCCCTCGCAGCACACCGCGTCGAGCCACCAATCGTGAAGAAAGAGGGGAAGCTCTTTCTCTTTGCGGCAAAATTCCCGGTAAATATCTTTATTGGATGTCATACCCCTCCCAATCCAACGCGGCGCACGCTTCTTTCAATTGGCCGAACAACTCATCGGGTAGTGTCCGCTCTTGCCGGAGGACAATATCGAGATCGGCCGGATCCCGTTTTACAGCGATTCCGGGTGAGATAAAAATGCGCAAGCGTTCAATCGTCCTGGCCGCGTCGCGGCAAAAATCTTCGTAACGGATATCGATAAATTGTTCCGGCGCGAAGTTATGGCGGTCCATCATGATTTGCCGTTCCAGATAATACACCTGCGAAGCCGCCATGCGGGGACCGTCCAATTCCAGCAACCGCTCGTGATCTTTCGGCATAATGGACCACCAACTTCGTGGATCCATACCTTTTGAGAATTTTACATCGAGGATCGATTGGGCGGTATACAGCGGATCCCTGCGAATAAAAATGAACCGGGCGTCGGGAGCGATCTCCGACAGCATTCCCAGCCTTTGACCGGCGTTCAGGTTTTTGAACAACATGGGAAGACGGAAGCGGCGGATCACGCCATAAATTGTAGCGCGTATCTCCGCCATCGCATCCTTCTCCAATTGGCCTTTGGGGACATAATGGGGCTGGCGGGGAAGCCACCGGTACCAGAAATCGCCGCACTCGGCAGGAGCATGCAATCCGCATTCGGATGTGCTCCCCAGCTCCGAACGGAAGCAACCATGCCTGCGGGAGCCAAAGACTCTCCTGCTCAACCACATTCCCAGATACAAATTCCGGTAAAACAACGCTGCCAGATTGTCGATATACAGAAGATCCAGACATTCCGTCAAGGCCTGATACAATGCTGTGGAACCGCTGCGCGGCGCGCCGACGATGAACACCGGCTGCCCATCACGAAAATCCGAAACCGCGGCATATCGTTTAATTCTTATTCTCTCCACCGGTCCCGCAAACGGAGAGGCAAGCCGTGCGAAGCGGCGAATCAGGCCAGTTTTATAATTTCTTTTCAAAAAAACGCCCTCCCCCGTCGATAAACTTTTTCAACCAGAGCTCGGTCATCACCAGGTGCCAGACTTTTTTGTAATCCGTCAGTCGATAGCGATTGTATACGGCATCGATCTCTTCTACGACGAAGAGGTCCCGCTTCTTGAGATCCGATAGCGAATCGATGGTCAGCCGGTTGAGCTGGTCATTCATCCAACGACCCACAGGCAAGCCGAAACCTTTCTTTTTCATCGACAAACACGAGGGGGCGATATATTTTTCCGCCACCTTGCGCAATACATACTTTTGGACGCCATCGTTGATTTTGAGACGGAAAGGAATCTTGAACGCCGCCTCCACCAACAAGTGGTCCAGGAATGGGAATCTCCCCTCCAGCGAGAACAGCATGGTGAATTGATCGATGCGGTAGACATGGTGGTTGCCGATATAGGACATCAAGTCATAAAAACTCAGCTCCTCGTAAGCATGGCTGAATTCACCTTCGGGGGGCCTATACATGTCCCCCAACACATTCAGCGAGTCGAATCCCATTCGTTGGGCGAATAATCTTCGTTTCTGAAAATCGTTGAAATTGGAAAATTGGTGGGCATAATATTGTGAGACCGAATTTATCTCGTTGAAGCGCAAGATCGATTCCGGCGCCCATTTTTTTACCGGCAAACATGTCAGCCACAACCGGGCCGCCATCCGTTTGCACCGCCACGCAGGAATACCCAGATAATGGGAATATCCTGCGAACAATTCATCTCCGCCGAGTCCGTTCAAGATGACGGTGATTGGATGGCGCGCCACCAGACGGGAGATGACATAATTGGGCGCCAATGTCGAGAAGGGCTCCTCGTAAGCCGCCACCATCCGGTCCACGCTATCGAGAATGGCCTCCGCGTCAACCGTTTCGACAATATGCCGCATCGGATGAAGGGCTGCGGTATCTTTCGCTTCCTGCAATTCATCATATTCGCTGACAGAACGGTCATAAGCGAGGGTAAAGGCGCTGATTCCCGGATGAAGGCCGCTTGCGATGGCGGAAACCGTTGTCGAATCGATGCCGCCGCTCATAAATGTCCCCACCTCCACATCCGCCGTCAACCGCTGGCGAATGGACCGGGTGAGTTCCGTCTCCACTAAATCCACCGCATCGCCTTCAGACATCGAGCGATTCTCGGTTCCAATCGGCACCGACCAATAACGTCTTTTTTGAACGCCCCCATCCGGAAGCGAGATCTTCATCCAATGGGCTTGCTCCAGGGCAACGATATTTCTGAACGTAGTCATGGGACGGGGCGCCACTGAAAAACTCAAATTGTGCCAGAGTCCTTCTATGTCGATGCCCGCTTCCACCAGGCCGGAAGCCAGAATCGTCTTGATATCGGAGGCGAAGATGAAATAGTCGTCCCGTAAGACATAATATAGCGGTTTGATGCCGATCCGGTCCCGGGCCAGAAATAGTTCCCTTTTTTGGCGGTCATAGATCCCAAAGGCGAACATCCCGTTGAATTTTTCCAGGCAACCTTCTCCCCATTGAATATAAGAGAGCAGCACGACTTCCGTATCCGATTGACTGACGAACGTATGCCCAAGAATTTCAAGCTCCTTGCGGATGTCCAGAAAATTGTAAATCTCGCCGTTAAAAACGATCCAGAAGCGCCCGTCGGATTCGGTCATCGGTTGGTGTCCCCGCGGCGAGAGATCGATAATCCGTAGGCGGCGATGGCCGAAACAGGCTTCCAGGGGAAGACCGGCTGCTTCGCTCACATGGGGTAATGGATAATTCCGCGTCACTACGGCTTCAGGAGTGTCGTCCCCCCTATAGGCTTTGAGCCAATCCTTCCGGCCATCGACGAGCAAGTACCCTTCGTCGTCCGGACCTCGATGCCTCATGCGACGGGTCATACTATGGATATGGGGGACCAGTGGACGGAGCCTGCCCCCAATCGTCACTATTCCTGCGATTCCACACATGAGCTACGTTAGAAAATGTTGCGTCAAAATAGAGCGACCCGACGCCACTTGCCGCAATTGGGAAAGATAATACGAAGCCGCTTCGTCTTGAGTCAGCTTCTTGACCAGGGTGAATTGCCGGTCGAGAATGTCTTCGAGTTCCCGCTTCGCGCTCCGGCACATAATTCGTTGCAAAACCTCTTCCAGAGCTTTGGCATCTCCGGGCGGCACAAGAAAACCGTTCTCCCCATGCCGGACAACGCCGTCGATACCGGTACCTTCCGAACCCACAATAATATTGCCTGTCGCCATCGCCTCGAGATACACAAGGCCGAAGGTCTCTGGATAACTCGCCATCACAAAAACATGGGAGCGCGACAATTCCTTGCGCACCACATCCCCTGGCTGGCGGCCGAGAAACCGGACCTGCTCCACCAAGCCCAAATCACGGGTCAGCGTGTTCAACCGGGACCACTCTTCGCCGTCTCCAATCAGCGTAAATTCCCACCGGCACAATCCTTTTTGCTTCATAACCGCCAGAGCCCGCAGGGTGATGTCGATGTTCTTTAATTCTTTCAAGTTGCACACAGTGATAATCTTGACCAAACCGGTGGCTACATCACCCTTGCCTTTCCAGGAACGGAGTTTTTTCTTCACGCTTCTTTGAGGTTCCACCCAATCTTCAGGAATTCCCGACAGGGCGGGGAAAATTTTGTGATTGTATTCCGGGTACCATTCTCTCAATTTTTTCAAAATGACAATTGACCGGGCCGCCACCGCGGCACAGTACGCAAGCGCGCTTCCACACCGTTTTTGAAACTGTGCCGGATCATCGCTCAATAAATCCGGTGCGATATGAATGCCCGCCACCAACGGCAAATTATATTTCCGGGCATACATTAGCCCAATTTCGAGACTTTTGTCGTAATGCGCCACGACAACATCCGGCGCCGGAGCCCGATTTTTTATGAAATGCAGTAAAGGACCATATAAGTATGCGATTTTGGGAATCTTCACCACCGGGTAAACCAATACATCCACCCCTTCCAACTGGAACGAGGAGGACTTCAAGCTGACCTTTTTTTTGCCGGCGAGCCATTCCTTCAAATAGACAAATACCGGGCGTACAACCGTAACCCGATGCTCTTTGGCCCAGTATTGGGCCAATTGGTGCAGCGCCGGAGTGATCCCTGTGAAAGGGCGGTCCGCCTGCCGGGGATATAAAGTCGATATCAATAAAATATTCATTGGAGAAGCCTCAATCGTGAAATCTCTTGCGCCACCACGTAGGCGACGGCTCGATGGCCGGATGGAGCCGGATGGCCGTCTTGGGAGGCGCGATACGGTTGCGGACCGTTTTCAAGGGCCGCTCTCAACGCTTCCAGGCTATCGATCACTGGAATTCCCTGACCCGCCAAAAACTCTTTCACATCCGCCAGCAGTTTTTCTTCCACCGAAATCAACCGGCTGTACACCGCATCCGTACGATCGCCCATCGCTGCCATCACCGCTTGCTTGAATACCAATTCTTTTGTGGGGATCAACAGAACCGCGAAGCGAACATCGTTTTCCCTGGTCTTTTGGGCCATGATCCGCATCGCCTCCATACTCAGCCGGAATCCTTCCTGGATTCGAGGATCGCTTCTATCCACCGCCAGCAAACGGTAGGAAGGATTGAATACAGTCAGCAACTGCCCATCGGAGAAAGGAAGGAAGAGATCGCTCTCGCCGTTTGCCGCAGAAGACGTTTGCATATCTTTTCGTCCTATGGGAGGAGGCTTCGATCTGAAATTTTGGACCGCTAATTCCATCAGCCGGTACATGCGCGAATGGCGGGATAGGTACGAACGTTTCTCAAGGGTCGTTGTGTCGCCCGGTTCGCCGGCCGCAAGGCCATGGACTTTTCGCGTCAGGCTCATCACTTTTTCCAGCAGCGGCATTTGGCCTTCCGCCCGGCGAATAGCCCGCAGCACAGTCTCATCTTTGTTGATCAGGGACTTCGATTGGGGATTCGACTTCTTGCCGTACACCAATTGGAACGCGTCAAACAGATCGTTCCCGGTGTAGAAGGCTTCGATCACGAGTTTCGGCTTCAGTTCCAGCGCTTCCGGCAGTAAAATCAACCTGTGGACCGGTCCGTAACTACCGAACGCCATATTGTACACCCGCTTACCGCTCAAAAGGGCCAGGCGCTGGGGCCAGGGTTCGTTCTTTTTCCTGACATCCATACCATAGGTCTGGGAATCCCCCATCGCGACGATTTCCGCCTCATGGGGAACACTCCCGTTGCGGAAACCTCTGGCATCATGCCCCGGGTAAAGTGGATTCGGTCTGATTCCCAGCGCCGGATCAGGAACGGAAATCGGAAGTTCCACCGCTTGACCGATGTGTCCCACCTCAGGCACGGCAATCCCCAACAAACGGAGCGCGGCCTCGCTTATCAGTATCATCAAGACAATAAGTAAAATAACAAATATAAATTCCTTTTTTTTGGACATCCTGAATCTCTTAAAATTTATAGAAGGCCTCGATACAGGCTTTCGAGCTGTTTCACCTCTTTGTTTATGTCATGGTTCCGCTCGATAAATTCTCGGCCTTCCGCTCCCATCGATTCCCAGGCATCACGGTTTTCCAGCATGAACAAGATATGCGCCGCCAGCACACC
>JAHELQ010000557.1 GCA_024644125.1 Candidatus Aminicenantota bacterium
TAAGGTGTCAGGTCAAAAATGAATGTATCAGCAACAGGGGTTGGAACCGCAAGCGGTCATGCAGGCGGAGTAGGTGCAAACTTCCGGTTCACACGTCCAGATAATACAGTCGGATAGGCAGGAAGAGACATACCCGCTGCAGGCATCCTGTCCACCCCGCACATTTTCCAGCGAAGAACCGTTCAAATGAGAAACCGTGTTTTTGTTCAAACTGAGTTTTTTGGAAAAGTTTTTACGTTTCATGCGTTCACCTCGTTTTCTTTAATTGTCCTCGTTATTGATACTAAAACATGGTCATTTTTTTGTCAAGGTGTCACACCTATTTTTAGCCGCGCGGCCACACCACGAGATCGAACGGCTGTGTGACGCCATTGAGATGTTAACCGGGAAAAGCGCCTATTTCCTAATCAAACTCTTGTACACCTGGGAATCGTTCCGTTTGTCGATGCAATCAGCGCAAAGACAGTCATTTTTGGCGTCATGACAAGTTTTAATATTATTTATCGCTGTACAAATTCATTGTCCTCATTTCTCAACTCCACCCAACCAAATTGGCTGAATTAGCCAAAATAGCTTTTATAGCCATTTGCAACATATAATAGTTTTTTCTGTTTATCAATCTCCAGGTGCTTTTATTTTTACACATAAAGAATTTGCCATCAATTGTAGTCGTAAAATGTCAAGATTGTTACGATTTGACAACTTCGCGATGTTTTGTTATAAATCTGACATCTAGTGTAAAGGCAACATGTATAAGAAACGTTTTATGCTTAAAGATCCTGGGGCTTGTTCAATCCTGGATTTCAGGATAACTAATAAAAGGAGGAACCATGTATAAAAAAATTCTCTTATTTGTGTTGATCACCAGTTTTATCTCTATCGGAGGATTGGCTCAAATACTAACCAATGTCGGTCAATCCAGCGAATGGGAGGCCACGGGATTCAACAATGGCCGCCGTGCGGTGCGGGATAATAACAACTATCTGCACATTGTCTGGCATAGCCAGGAAGACCCCAACGCCGCGCCAACGGCCACGGGCTGCCACATCTACTACGCCTGCGTGTCGGATACCGGAGCTATCATTGTACCGCCGCAAAATCTGACCATCGATATCCCGGAACTCATGGACTCCCGCTATCCATCCATCGCCATCGAGTATGAAGGGCTAAACGACCAGTACGACTGGCTGCTCTACAATCGACTCCACGTCGTATGGCAGGGATTGTCGGAGGAAACCGGCACCTACGACATTTATTACCACGCCATTCAGGTCTCCAATCCGCCGGTAGCGCCACCGCCGTTTATCTGGTCCGACGTTCTCAATCTCTCCGATTCACCGAAAGTGGATTCCCTCGTGCCCGCCATCGCCATCAACAAATACACTTCCAATCCAAATTGGGACCAGAACATCCATGTGGTCTGGCAAGAGGAAGACGTCACCGGCGAATACGGCTTCGACCCCGCCGGCAGCGATATCTTCTACACCATGAGTTGGAATTGCGGAGGCTCATGGACATTCCCCGCCAACCTGACCCAAACCGAAATGAACTCGCAGATGCCGTCGATCTCTTGCGCGCTGGACACCTATTTCGGGGCGCCGCCGCAGTACGCCGGCTTCGACGCCGCCTACCCGTCGGACGATGTTCACGTCAGCTACCATGAAGACACCTCTGCCGGAGGCATCAATGTCTTTTACCTGCGTAGCCCCAACAACGGCATGATGTGGAATGTTCCCATCAATGTGAGTCCCAACCGGGAAGTGTGCGAAGGTTATCCCAACATTGCCGCGGACATGCTGGACAGAGTTCATATCGTCTGCATGACGGATTTGGTCCCGGCGGAACCGCTTCAGGGCAATTATCGACCGGGCATCGACCCCGCGAACATCACTTCGTTCCCGGCGGCGGATCCCGGCATGTATCACGCCATTGTCAACACTGTCAAATACTACGGCTACGCCCCATGGATCACGATCCCAAAAAGTGACGACTACGACCGGGAATTCCCCACCGTGGCGCTGGACCGCGAACAGAACCTCGATTTCAACTGGCAGGAGCACTATATCGATCCGGACGGCAATTCCGCCGACTACGATGTGATACGAATCGAATGTTTGAACACCTCCCCCGTCACACGTCCCCTCACCGTCCCCGTTTATCCCGGCTGGTCCCCCTTGATCAACAACGACTCCAACGACATGGAGAACGACTACCTCTTCCCCAATCTAGCGCACAAAAAAGCGGCCATGTACTTTAATGGCATCACAGGTTCGTACAACATGTTCTCCGAAGTCTGGACCAAAATCGAAGGGGTGGGCCGCCAATTCGCCATCGCGCCGCTGGCGAAAACCATCGAACTCCTCAACGACGCGTTCCGCGATACATTTTACTACTAAATTTCACCATCATGATCACGGCAACCGGGGCAATCCCGGTTGCCTACTCTGGCATAAATCTTGCTGATTTATTGGTATGATAACCGACGATGAAGACTGTAATCGAATAGAGAGCGCTCTCTATCATATGTCATCCACGCCCGGCCCCACCCCGGCCGGTCAAACAAATATCGCTCTTATAGTTAACAAATTTTGTCACTTATCTACCGGTTCTATATTTTCAGGAGGAGCAATGCGACACATCATCTATCTCATCTTAGTACTATTTTGCATGACCGCTGCGATTCCGGCTTCCGCCGGCGAAGGTCAGGATACACGCGTCACCAGAATATCAAATGATTCAAAGGGC
Source organism: Candidatus Aminicenantota bacterium (assembly GCA_024644125.1). Classification (GTDB taxonomy): domain Bacteria; phylum Acidobacteriota; class Aminicenantia; order UBA2199; family UBA2199; genus JAHELQ01. The sequence continues at coordinate 2,746 of JAHELQ010000557.1, forward strand.
GGCCAGGCCAACGGCGCCTCGTCCCAACCGGCGATCTCAGCCGACGGGAGATTCGTGGCCTTTACATCCACATCTTCCATTTTGGAAGCGGGCGCTCCAACCGGCGCATGCCAGATTCTGGTTCACGACCGGTTCAACGGTAAAACAGCGCTGGTTTCCATCAATTCAGCAGGCGACGTAGCGAACGGCAATTGCCTGCACCCATCCATCTCAGACGATGGCAGGTTCGTGGCATTCGCCTCGTTCGGCGACAATCTAACTGCGAACGACTCCAACGGGTCTTGCGATATATTTGTGCACGACCGGCAAACCGGCGACACATCACGGGTATCCATCGATTCAAGCGGCAATGAAGGGGACGACCATTCCTCGCTACCGGTATTATCCGCCGACGGCCGCTTCGCGGCTTTTTCATCCGATGCCGCCAACCTGGTACCAAACGACGCAAACGGCCGGAGGGATATATTCGTACATGACCGCCACAGCGGCGAAACCGAACTGATATCGATCAATTCCGGCGGGCAACCGGGCAACAGCCATTCGTACGCGCCGTCGATATCCCAGGATGGGCGCTTCGTAGCCTTTTATTCACATGCAGACAACCTGGTGCCGGACGACACCAACCGGGTCACAGACGTGTTTGTCTTTGACCGGCAAAATCGCAAAACGCAACGGGTATCGGTCCATTCAAACGGAGAAGAGGGGCGCGGCTATTCATTGGAACCAGGTATTTCCGGCGACGGCCAATACATTGTGTTCAGCTCCTTTGCCCCCAACCTGGTGGAGAACGACGGCAACGGGCTTCGGGATGTGTTTTTGCATGACCGGCTCAGCGGCAAAACCTATCGTGTCCCGCCGAATCCCGGCGACATCGGACCAAACCTCCGCACATTCCATCCCAAAATATCGGCCGATGGCCGCTTCGTCACATTTATTTGCGG
>JAHELQ010000092.1 GCA_024644125.1 Candidatus Aminicenantota bacterium
ATGAATTTCAAACTGTTGACTCGCGATATCGGCGCCATCGTTGACGAATTAGGGCAAATCAAAGAATCCATCGTGTTTTGGGCGGACGACGAACTGTTTCTGAAACACGAGCGGGCTGTCCAGTTGGCCAAAGAAATCAGGGCCGCGAATTCAGGCAAAACCCATCGTTTCTACGCCCGCGCCGACCATATCCACAAACACCCGGAATGTGTGGAAGAGTGGGCAAAGGCCGGAATGGAGATGGTGATGATCGGTTTTGAATCCCATCGGGATTCTGATTTGAAGAAACTCGGCAAAGGAAGTAATATCAAAATCAATGATGAGGTTGTAAGCATTTGCCATGCCAACAACGTAAAAGTCAGAGGAAATTTTATCCTGCAACCGGATTTCAGTAAGGACGATTTTAAGGACTTGGCTGCGTATTCTCGTAAGTTGGGCGTCGATTTTCCCAGTTTTTCGGTACTCACTCCTTTCCCCGGAACCCCTCTTTACAACGACATTAAAGACACTCTGGCCTATGACAATTACAACCTGTTCGACGGAATTCACTCCTTGATGGAGACCAAACTCCCGCTCAAACAATTCTATAAAGAGGTCAGCCGTATCAATGCCCGGTCCATTTCGTTCAGAAATAAACTAAAATTGATGAAAGAGATCGATCCCCGTTGGAAAAAGCAATTTATCGGCTACATCAAAGAATCCACCTCCCGGATACGGGATGCCCATAAGGATCATAATTAAAAAGATTCATGGGTGAATAAAGGTAAAAAGGAGACCTAAAGATGAAGATATTACTGGTAGTGCCTGAACCAAATCCCCATTCATTTGGGATGGAAAACTTTTTTTTACTGGAACCGTTGGCAATAGAATACATTGCAGCGGGAGTACAGGATAAGCATGAGGTAAAAATACTGGATTGTCGCGTACGTTCTGAACCTAAATTGCGTAATGTACTTGAAGATTTCCAACCCGATATAATAGGTGCGGGAGGATTCACCATCGATGTAATAACGATACGCAATATGATGGCGGAGGCCAAAAAGATCCTTCCTGAAATTTTGACAGTTGTCGGCGGGCAGCATGCGACTATGATGCCTGAAGATTTTTTTGTCGATGCTGTTGATGTGGTTGTAAAAGGTGAAGGTGTATTTATTTTCCAAAAAATCTGTGAGCGTCATAACACCAATTCAGGATTTGAATCTATTGCGAATATATATTTTAAGAAAGATGGGAAGATGATCTTCACCGAAGAAGCGGAGCACCCTCCCCTCGGCAGCCTTCCATTTCCGGCCAGACATCTAACCTCTCATGTCCGTGAAAAATACATCTATCCTCTAATGTTTGAACCCAGAAAGATGACTCGAGTCGCTTCTATCCGGGGAACAGCCGGATGCGTGCACAATTGCAACTTTTGCTCCATCTCAAAATTGTATAAGCGCAAGGTATACAAGCGTCCGATTCAACAAATTGTCGAGGAACTTCTAACGATTGAAGAACCAGTGGTATATTTTGTTGATGACGAATTCCTACTTGATTCGGAACGAGCTTTATTATTGGCCAAAGCGATTGGAGATGCCGGGATCAAAAAAAAATTCTGGGTGTTTGGACGAGTGGATAATATTGTCAGGAATCCCGAGTGTATAGAGGAATTGGCTAAGGTAGGGTTAGCGGTAATTCTGATCGGCCTTGAATCCCATGATGAACGGTTCCTAAAGCGAATGAGAAAAGGGAGTGCTTTATCTAAAAATGAAGAGGCTATGCGTATTTGCCATAAGTATAATATTCAAGTCCGAGGAAATTTTATTGTGTATCCGGATTTCGAAAAAGAAGATTTTCGAGCTCTAGCCCGTTATTCTAAAAAATTGAATGTGGATATGCCGGCATTCAGCATCCTGACACCTCTTCCTGGCACTGACCTCTACGAATCGGTTAAGGAACAGCTATTGACCGATAATTACAATTTTTTTGATGTGGGCCATACCCTGCTAACTCCAAAACTCCCGATGAAACAATTCTATAAAGAATTCTCAAAATTGTTCATGAGAGGGACGTCCCTTAAGCGGAAGATCGAACTCTACCGTCAGGTTCATCCGGATTTGCGAGAGGCATACTTTAAAACCGCAAAGAAGATGGCGAAAAAAATGAAAAATTTATACCTCGAATATTAGAGTCCCTGATTGGGGAAAACAAAAAGGAATTAAAATGAAAATTTTATTAGTCTCCCCTCATGTGAATCCTAAAACTATCTGCTTTGAAACATCGCAGATGACTGAGCCGTTGTCGCTGGAATATGTCGGCGCCGGAGTTAAAAAAGATCACGATGTTAAATTGATTGATCTCCGGGCCAGCGGTTATGATACGCTAACAGAAACGCTGCAAACGTTCCAGCCGGATGTTGTTGCTGCGACTGGCTATACGCCGGAAATCAATCCGGTTAAACAAATTTTATCGCAAGCAAAAAAAATGAATCCCGAGGGTTTGACCGTTGTGGGTGGCATTCACGCCTCCCTGGTACCTGAAAGCTTGACTGAAAAATTTATCGATGTTGTTGTGACTGGCGAAGGAGTATCGCCTTTCAAAAAGATTTGTGAGAACCATGAGTCTGGAAAGTCTTTTGAAGATGTGGAGAATATTTATTGCCGCAAAAACGGCGACATGACATTCACATACAAAAAGGAATTCCCCTCTCTCGATAGCCTTCCATTGCCGGATAGAAGTCTTACCAGCCATTTGCGAAAGAATTACAGAATGGCAATGCTTGCGGACCGCCCTTTGTATGTGGCTAATATGAGAAGTTCTACAGGGTGCGCGTTCCGCTGCAAATTCTGCTCGTTATCCACAATGTTGGATCGTCTATACACAAGGAGTATCGACAATATCCTGCAAGAATTGTCAACGATCCAGGAGGAAGTCATATTTTGGGTTGACGATGAATTCTTGTTGGACGGAAAAAAAACGACTGCCCTGGCAAAAGAGATCGAGAAAGCCGGAATAAAAAAACTTCACTATTTTCAAGGTCGTTCCGACACCATCGCGCGAAATCCCGGTTGTATCGAGGAATGGGCGAGAATCGGCTTGAAATTGATATTTATCGGTTTTGAATCGCATCGGGAGAAGGATCTGGTAGCGATGAACAAAAAGTCTACAGTCCATTTAAATGAAGAATCCATTCGAATCTGCAAAAAAAACGGCGTGTTCGTAAAGGGAAATTTTATTGTTCAAACGGATTACGGTATCGATGATTTTCGCGGTCTCGACTCCTACGTAAGAAAACTGGAATTGGAATTTCCTGGCTACTCGGTCATGACGCCTTTTCCCGGGACACCGTTGTATCATGAAGTCGAAGATCGATTGCTATCTAGAAACTATGATCTGTACGACGCGTTTCATCCATTGACGCCGACGAAGCTGCCAATCAAGCAGTTCTGCAAGGAATTCATCAATCTCATCAAAGGCAGCGTCCCCCTCAGGAAAAAACTAAATATGCTCAAAACTCTGGAACCGGACCTGCGCAAAAAAGTAATGCAGGATGCAAAAAAAGTTTTCTATAGAACAAAACACGCGTACCGAGACTACGACGACGTGTGAAGTTCAAGTACGTTAAGGAGTGAACTTTGGAACTAAAAAAAAATCTTTTTCAGATGTTGTGCCTGGTTCTCATGTTGTCCTTGATTGTGGGATGCAACCTATTCGAGGGTAAGGATAACAAAGAGGATACTTCAAGCAGGGTTTTGATCAGTTATGAATTGGTGACCTCCAATGCCGTCACCCAGGAAGAGGTGGATGCGATTGTGCAACCGCTGGCATTTCTGGGATTTGACCTTTCAGGAATTCTGGAAGCCACCCGTTATTCGGTCAATGTATATAAAATCACCTATTTTACCATTTTCAAAGGGTGCGTTACCAGAGCCTCCGGCGCCGTCATCATTCCGGTGAACACCCAAACAATGCCGATATTGAGTATGCAGCACGGGACCATCTTTCACGATTCCGAAGCGCCGTCGCGATTCCAGGCGCTTGTGAACGGCGAGAGTGGCACAGTGCTCGATCTTGCCCTCTTGTATGCCGCAAGCGGATATATCTGTTCAGTTCCGGATTACCTGGGATATGAAACCAGCGGCGGCATGCTTCACCCCTATCACGAGGCAGAGTCGCTGGGGCAGACGTGTCTCGATATGATGCGGGCCACCCGCCAATTGTGCGCCGAATTGAGTGTGGCTCATCAATCACACTATTTTATTTGCGGTTATTCTGAAGGCGCATACGCGACTCTTGCGTTGCAAAAGTTGATTCAAACGCGATTCCCCGATGAATTTCCCATCGCAGCCTCTTCTTGTGGCGACGGAGCTTACGATTTGCTGGCAACCGTCAAACACTATCTCGCAAGTCCAGTTCAACTCTATCCTCCCATTTCTTGTATGTTTTTTGCAAGCTATCGCCAGCTTTACGAAGCCTACAGGGATCCGGGGGAGATATTTCTCGCACCCTACGACGAAAGAATTCAAAACGGCCTGTATTCTGGAGAATTCACCTTTGCAGAGATTTATGTGCAACTAACCACCGATACCGACAGCCTTTTCGCAGAAGCGTTCCTCGCGGGATTTCTGGGCGACGGGGAAGCCAATCTAAAACAAAGATTCGCCGCCAATGGGCTATGCGACGGTTGGGCTCCTTCCGCTCCCACCAGATTATACCATAGCGCCGCCGATGAGATTATCCCTTTCTTCAATGCTGAACACGCCGAGAACCAATTCCGTTTGAATGGTTCGACCTCTGTTGAATTGATGCGCGTGGAAGGTTTGAATCACATATTCGCAACTTTTCCGTGGTTAATTGAAACCATAGCGTGGTTTGATACCCTGAAATAAATTTTTGAAAAAATATTTACAAATTTTTTTTAATCTGCTAATTAAAATGTGGTGAAACAAGAGATTTTTATCAACTTGTCAGAATTTTATCATTCGTCGAAATTCAAATGGCGGAATGTATCTCAAAGGAACCTAAAATATAAGGAGGTCTTAAATGAAGACTAAATCAACGCTTATTTTGACAGTTGCAGTGGTCTTGATGCTGTTTTGCACACCCATGACAGCTCAAGCCAAAGACGCGCCCAGGTCACTGAATATTTTGCTCACCAATGATGATGGTTTCGATTCCCTGGGAATCCAGATGTTGAGGGCCGCGCTCCTGGAAGCTGGACACCAGGTTACAATTGTGGCACCAAAGGAGAATCAGAGCGGCAAAGGCGCATCGGTTGAGGATGCAGATTGGATTGAAGTGCTGGAGCAAGCGCCCGGTGTATGGTCTGTGGATAACACACCGGTAACATCAGTCCGGGTTGGATTGAACTTACTTATGACGAACAATCCTCCAGATCTTATCATTTCCGGATTGAATTTCGGACAAAATCTCGGTCAGATTGGAGCCGTTAGTTCCGGAACCGTGTGTGCCGCATTGATGGGATTGTACAAAAATGTCCCCTCCATCGCCTGTAGCATCGGGATCGATATCTCCGAGTACCAGGCCACGCCTTATCCGTTTATCAGCACCATCATGGCCTTCGAACCGGCGGCGGCATTTATGGTTCGCCTGGTGGAGCAATTGCAGGTCACAAGCATCGATGGAAAAATTCTCCCTCCCCGCACCATGTTGAATATTTGTTTTCCCGTTCCCTATCCGGAGATCAATGGAGTGAAGATCACCAGGCTTGGAGAGTACACGTTTGGTGACGCACAGTTTTATGATTTAAACAATGTTATCCCCAATGGCGGCGGTCTGGTAATGATTTATCCCAGTTTTTTCCAGTCTCCTGATCCTGTGGAAAATTCCGACTTTGACGCCCACGAAGCAGGATTCATTTCCATTTCCATTCTCGATGGAGATATGACCGCAGCTACCCCAGGATTTAATTCTCTTAAACACCGCCTCTTTGGCTTACAGTTGAATTAGTCCATTTCCCTAATTTTTTCCGGGATCCGTCCAACGGCGGATCCCTTCTTTCCAACCAGGAAACCGTTCGGTTCCCGTTCAAACCTACAAATAAAATCTTCGCTGACTTAATTAAAAATGGCCGAAGCGCGATTCGTGGCTTTGACGGCAACCGATCATCGCCGGCGATTGGTTCTCTTCCCTTGTATCATTTCATCTGTTGACAAAAAAAATTCAACATGCTATATATTTTTTTTGTACATTATTTTGATAGAAATATTAACGAATAGTTCCGTCGAAACATAAATGTATAGAGATATAGAAGAGGAAACTGTTTTTTGAAAAAAGGAAACCTGAAAAGAGGAGATTTGTGTGAAACTGAGTGGGCCATTCGCTTCCAGAACTCCAAACCTCTTTTTATTTTCCGTATTAGTCAATAATTTCAACTCCGGTTGGAATTTACATTATTGTGAATAAGGCAAAAGATATCTTCGGCGGAAGCTTAGTGTTAAATGACTTGACAAAGTTTTTGGGATAGGATAAAAGCAGGAATAGGCTCGCCTGATTAATGAAAGATGAATCGAGGAGACGATGACGATGAATAGCAGGATACAAACGATCATACTGGCGCCGGTTATAGTATTGATGACGATGCAATTTGTTTTTGCAGCGAAACCTCACACGGTTACCGATGTTGTCAAGCCGATCATGATTTCCGAATCCATAACCATTGATGGGGATTTGCAGGAGGCGGTGTGGAAAAACGAACCGGTGCCCGCGACATTCAAGACGTGCGGCCCGACTTATGGGATTGAATTGGACCAAAAAACGCATGTGTGGGCCGCTTACAACCAACATTACCTCTATTTCGCCTTCAAGTGCTTCGATAGTGAACCCCAGCGGATCAAGACCTCCATTTGCAAGCGGGACAACAATTCCCGCGACGATTGGGTGGGGGTGATCCTGGACGCCATGGGGAACAAACAGACCAGCTATGAATTTTATGTGAATCCCAGCGGTATTCAGGCCGATTGTCTCGGCTCCGCTGTCAGCGGGTACGACATGTCGCCGGATTTTGTCTGGGAAAGCGCGGGCAAAATTGTGGCCGACGGTTACCAGGTGGAGATAGCAATCCCCTTGCAGAGTATCCGGTTTAGAAGCGGAGCTAGTGTGTCGATGGGCCTCATGTTCATGCGGAATATCAGCCGCCGCGGCGAGATGTCATCCTGGCCAGAGATGGAACCGGGGCAGACCCAATTCAACTTTTTGGCCGACGCGACATATAAGGATTTGAAAGAGAAGTTGAATGTCGAGATATTGCCCAATTTCACCTACAGCAGCAACCACGAACGGATCACACCGGATAGCTGGGGGCGATTCAACGCCACCAACGCCGGCGTGTCGTTGAAGTATGGCATCACATCCTCGATCGTTTCCGAGGCCACCATCAATCCGGATTTCAGCCAGGTGGAGAGCGACGCGTTCCAGGTGGAGACCAACCGCAGGTATCCTGTGTTCTACAGCGAGAAACGGCCGTTTTTTATGGAAGGAACCGATATATTTGATCTGAGTTTGGTGCAAAACGGGATGATGCTCTCGGCGGTTCATACCCGTTATATTATCGATCCCTCCTGGGCGGTCAAAGTGAGCGGGAGCGCGGGCAAAGCCAGTTTCGCCGTTCTCGCCGCCAATGACCAGATGCCGGGAAAATACTATGACTCTGCGATCAATCCCGAAGCCGGCAAAGACGTGTTTTGGGGGATCGCCCGCGTAAAGATGAGTCTGGGCGGCGACAATTCCATCGGCCTGTTGTATAGCGGCCGTCATTTTGCCGGGCAGAAGAACGACGTTGGAGCTGTCGACTTGCAGTACCGGTTCTTCACGAATCTCCGGTTGAGTTCGTCGTTGTTGTTCAGCAACAATTCAGCTCCCGGTATGGATGAACCCAGTCGCGGAACCGGTTTGAACGCCATGTTGCAATATTCCATCCCGGCCTTCGAAACCTGGGCCACATACGAGCGGTATAGCAGCGAATTCGCTATGTATTCGGCGTTTTTATTGCGCAGCAATTTTTCCCGTGGCTCTATGTTCGTGGGGCCAAACATTTATATCAAGAGCAAAACCTTGCCCTGGCTGCAAAAAATCCAGCCCCATGTGACCTATTCGACCCTGCATGATTATTATACCGGGTTGGATGATAAGAGCATGGCTGTCGGAATCAACATGTATTTTGTCCGCCAGGGTTTTCTCCGCATCCGTTATTTCGACGAGACCGAGGGTTGGGAGGGGCGGTTGTTTGATCCCAATTATTTTTATGTTTACGGCAGCGCCCAATTTCTGAAATGGGTGTATATCTACGGCAGCGCCACCTTCGGGCAGCAGATCTATTACAGTTACTCCGATCCGTTTTTGGGAAACGGCAATAAATATATGGTGGGGCTGATCCTGCAACCGAACGAGAAGCTATCGGTCAACCTGGATTACAGCTACGGCCAATTGCGCAGGCGGGAATTGGGTAATCTGGCCTATAAGGTGAATATTTACAATGTCCACACCTCGTATCAATTTAACAAATACTTTTTCGTTAGGGCGGCGGTGCGCTACGATGATCTCCAGGACAAGCTGTTGACAGATTTCCTGGCGTCTTTCACCTTGATTCCCGGCACGGTGATCCACCTGGGGTACGGCACTCTGCATGAAAATATGGAGTGGCGGGACGACCAGTGGCTTCCTGGAACCGGCTCCCTCATCAATACCCAAAAAAGCCTATTCTTCAAAGTTAGTTACCTCTGGCGCCTGTAACCGCCGGGGTCCGGTATGACTCATCTGGACAAAATAAATCCCGCTCACATCGAAGACATTCTCCCGTTAACTCCGGTGCAGGGGGGAATGCTCAGCCATCATTTGCGCGAGCCCTCCGGGGAAATGTATGTGTCCCAGGCGGCGCTGGATATCGAAGGAACTCTCGACGCGGGAGCTGTGGAGGAAGCCTGGAACCGGTTGCTCCGGAAGCATGCGATGCTGAGATGCGTGTTTCGGTGGCGGGAGATCGAACGGCCGGTGCAGGTGGTGCTGCGCAAGTACGAAATCAAAGTCTTTTACAGTGATCTCGAAGGTCTGGATGACGGCGATAAAAACGCCGGGTTCGAAGAGCTATTGCGGCGGGAGCGTCTCGGTTGCGCGGACCTGAGCGGTGTGCCGTTCCGGGTTCTTGTATGCAAAATCGATTCGCATCTTCACAAAATGGTGGTCAGCAACCATCATCTGCTGTATGACGGCTGGAGCGGAGGTATCCTGCTGGCGGATTTCCTGGACGCGTACCATGACGCAGTCGCCGGCTTGCCGGACGCGTCCTCTACTCGACCGCAAGTACAATTCAAAGAATTTCTACGTTGGTTGGAAAACCATAACAAAAAAGAGGATGAGCTCTTCTGGCGGGAGTATATGAATGATTACCAATCCTGCCGTTTCCCTCTTATCCGATCCTCGGCGACCGGCTCTCGAAATGCCACCGCGTGCGTCCGGCGGATCATACCGGAGGATGTTTTTGAGACGTTGCAGCGGTTTCTCAGGGACAACCAACTATCCATAGCCACGTTCCTCTACGGCGCGTGGGGATTGACGCTGCGGAGGTATTGCGGGACCGACGATGTCGCGTTCGGCACCACTGTGTCAGGGCGTCCGCCTGAAATCGAGAGTGTCGAGCGGATTGTGGGGATGTTTATCAACACAGTTCCGCTGCGGATCCAAACCTCCGCGCGCGAGACCGGTCGCGATTATCTCCAGGGGATTCACGGCGCACTGCGACGGCGAGCCTTCTTCGAACACGCCGCGCTGACGGATATCGCGGAGTGGGGTCTAATGGAATCGGCCGATGCGTTGTTCGACACAATCATGGTGATCGAGAACTACCCCGTCGATATGGCGTCGTTGAAGCGTCCCCTCCCGCACGGCGCGTCGGCGTCCCCGGCCACTGTCCTTGAAATATCCCATTACGATCTCGCTCTCCGGGTCGTGCCTTCGGATAGCGAATTAGGCATCGATTTTATGTTCTTCCGCGAGACCATCGACGAAGAGTGCGTGTTGCGTCTGGCGGACCATGTGCTCAACCTGGCGGCAGGTCTACTGATAAATCCCCTGCAACCCGTGGGCGAGCTGGATCTCCTATCGGAAGACGAGCGGGAAGAGATCCTGGCGCGGTTCAGCAACTCAGGCGACGCCTCGTACCCGAATGCCGCATCGGTGCTGGAGCTCCTGGAGGAGCGAGTCAGGAGGACGCCTTTTGCGGTCGCCCTCGCAGGAAACGATCGCTCATCCTCCGAGCAGTTGTCGTGCGCGTATCTGGATCATCTGTCAGACCGCGTAGCCGCCGGTTTGAGGAAAAGCTCCGGCAAAACGGATTCTATCGTCGGCATCATCGGCGACCAATCGTTGGAATTGGTGATTGGAATCGTGGGCATACTAAAATCAGGGAATGGCTTTTTACCCATGGATCCACACACCCCCGCGGCCAGAATCCGCTATCAACTGGCGGACAGCGGCGCAGAGGTACTGTTGGTCGCCGGAGACGATGCTACCCTGCCCGACGGTATCCTGGTATCCGGCGGAGTCTTTCGCGTCGGCGATCTGGCGGGAGACGCCGATGGGAACCTCGAGTCGCGGTCGTCGTCCACTGCGTATGTAATTTATACATCCGGCTCTTCCGGTAGGCCGAAAGGAGTGATGATCGAGCGCCGGTCGCTCGTCAATCTGACGGCCTGGCATATCCATCATTTCCAGGTGACAACCGCAGACCGGGCGGCCAAGTACGCAGCGACCGGTTTCGACGCGTCGGTTTGGGAAATTTTTCCCAATATTGTCGCCGGGGCGCCGCTTATCATTGTTCCACCTGTCTTGCGGCTGGAATTGAATTTATTGAATTGGTTTTTCCACCGCCATTGCATCACTATCGCATTTTTACCGACGGACGTGTGCCGTCAATTCATGGAGCTGGAGAACTGGTCGCTGCGTGTGTTGTTGACCGGTGGCAGCCAACTCAAGCATTTTGAGAAGCGAGCCTACGCGCTCTACAACAACTATGGGCCTACGGAATGTACCGTGGTCTGCGCCTCCTACCTAGTGAGCGGGTTAGAGTCCAATATTCCCATCGGCAAGCCGGCGGCCGGTTGCCGATTGTATATTGTGGATCATCAGGGCCTTCATGTGCAACCGGTGGGAGCGCCGGGCGAATTGTGCGTCGCCGGCCCGGGATTGGCGACAGGTTATGCCAGCGATCCGCAGTTGACGGCGGAGAAATTCACGCCGCATCCGCTGTTGGGCGGCGAGCGGATCTATCGTACCGGCGATCGCGCCAGGTGGCGGGCGGACGGCAATATCGAGTTTTGGGGGCGCATCGACCGGCAGGTGAAGATCCGGGGCTTCCGTATCGAAACAGGGGAGATCGAAGCGATGCTGCTGCGTCATCCGGCGGTTCACGAGGCTGTGGTAATGCCATTCGACCGCCTGGATGAAGGCGGGGATTCTTTGTGCGCCTATATTGTCCCCGGAGATGGAGGCGCGGCATCTCCTGAAGAGCTGCGGGATTTTTTGAGCCGCGAATTGCCGCCGTATATGGCGCCGTCTTTTTTTGTATCATTATCATCCCTGCCCCTCACCCAAAACGGCAAAGTCGATCGCGACGCGCTAGCCGCTATCCGGCCTGACGTAGCGACGACGGGATACGCGGCTCCCAGAGGAAAAGTCGAGGCGTCACTGGTGGAACTGGCAGCCGGTGTTCTCGGTATCGATGCGAGCGTCATCGGCGTTTTTAGCAATCTTTTCAATTTGGGTTTGCATTCATTGAAAGCCACACTTTTGGCTGCTAAAGTTAGAAACGTCTTCAAAGTGGATTTTCCCCTCAAACAATTGTTCGACCGGCCCTTTGTGGCGGCGATGGCTGAATTTGTCGCGCAGGCGGCGCGCCTGCGGGAGGAAGAGATACCTCCTGTGGAGAAAAGGGATTACTACCCTCTGTCGTCGGCGCAAAAGAGATTGTTCTTCCTGAGCCAGTTCGAGGATACCGGGATTAGTTACAACATGCCCTCTGTGGTCGATATTGACGGGGAATTGGAACTACCGCGCTTGCAGGAGGCGTTCCGGCGACTGGCCGAACGGCATGAGAGCTTGCGGACCGCGTTTGTGATGGCCGGCGACCAACCGGTTCAGCGGATTGTTGACCGGGCGGAGATACCCGTCGAACATTTGTCGATGGCTGAGGATTTGCCCGGCGCGCCATCCGAGGAGGCCTCGTTGCAACGCGTCGTCCATTCGTTCATCCGGCCGTTTTGCCTCGATGAACCGCCGCTGCTGAGATTGGGGATACTCGCCCTCTCCGGCAACCGGTGCAAACTCCTGTTTGATATGCATCACATCATCTCCGATGGCACCTCGATGGCGAATTTGGTGCGGGATTTCGACGCGTTTTACAATCAGACTCCTGTCCGGCCGCTGACGGTTCAGTACAAAGACTACGCCGTCTGGCAAAACGAACGGGAAGTCGGCGGAGAATTGTGTAAGCAGGAGACGTACTGGCTGGGATTGTTGGCGGGCGACATTCCAGTGCTGCGATTGCCGGCAGACCACGCGCGGCCGCCGGTATTCACGTTCGCAGGGGACAGGCACTCATTCATCGTTCCACGAAGCCGGCTCGGTAAATTTTTCTCGCTGGAAACCCGGTATGGGAACACGTTGTTCATGAATCTTCTGGCGGCGTTTTACGTCTTGTTGAACCGGTTGACCGGGCAGGAGGACATCGTAGTCGGGACCAGTATCGCGGGGCGTCGCCATCCGGGGATCCAGAACACGGTGGGGATGTTTGTGAACGCGCTGGCGATGCGCGCAGCTCCGGTGGCCGAAGTATCGATAGCTTCGTTCTTGCGGGATGTCGGTATGCTGTGCCGGGAGGCGTTTGAAAATCAGGATGTGCAATTCGAGAGATTGGTGGAATTGCTGGATCCATCGCGGGACCCGTCGCGGAATCCCATCTTCGACGTCTGCCTGGTGGCGCAGAATTTCGGAAGCATCCAATCACGGACAGCGGGGCTGGCCTTCGACCAGAAAGGGTACCGGAGCGGAACTTCCAAATTTGACCTGACCTTTTTTGTCTATGAGACCGGCGACGATGTGATTTTTGATCTGGAATATTACACAGGAATTTTCACCGCGGACACTGTGGCCCGGTTGGGGAACTATTATTTGAATACTATATTCGCTATGGCGCTGGATCCGTCGGCGGTTCTGGCGGATATCGACATTGTGGGACCGGGGGAGCGGCTGCGGTTGATTCATGACTTCAATCAGACCCAGGCTCCGTTGCCGAGGGAGAAGATGGCGCACCAACTCTTCTCCGCCGTTGTGGAACGGCACCCACACCGGTTGGCTATGATTGAGGGCGATACCTGCGTCACTTACGAGTGCCTCGACCGGCGCGCCAACCGGTTGGCCAACTATCTCCAACATCAGGATGACTTCCGCCTGGAGAGCGTGGTTTCCGTGTTGTTCGAACCCTCCATCGATCTGGCGGAAGCGGTCCTGGGGATCTTGAAAGCCGGCGGAGTTTTTCTGCCTCTGGATCCCGATGCGCCACTCGCCCGCATGAAGCGAATCATCGATGATTCCACCTCGGGGATCATCATCTCCCAGAAGCGCTACATCGATCGGCTAAACCGGCTGCAATGGGAGTGCCCCCTCTGCCGCGCAATCGTGTGCATCGACAGCGACAATGTCATCGACGAGAAGGAGCGGTCGAGAAACGCGTTGATGGAGGCGGAGCTCTGGGATTATGTGGCGGAAACGGCCAGCGACGGCATCACCGGCGGCGGCTGGAATTCCAGTTATACCGGCGAACCGTTCAGCGTCGAAGAAATGGAGGAATACAGCGCCAATGTGAAAAAAAAGCTGGAACCCATGTTGTCTGAACGGACGCGGGTACTGGAAATCGGTTGCGCCTCCGGCCTCACCATGTACGCCA
>JAHELQ010000093.1 GCA_024644125.1 Candidatus Aminicenantota bacterium
CACGCCCGCCAACCGGACCAGCAACCGCTCGCAAAACACACCATCCCCAGGTTCCCGCAGATAATGCGCGAGCATACCCTCCTGCGCCGCAGTCAACCCTACTATATCTTGAATGTTCTCCCCAGTAATTTTCCCTATATTTTCCAAGTCTACCTCCCAAAAAGTGAATGCTCAAAAAATGGCGGACTCCCGCCGTAAAAATTGGATTTCCGACGAAGAAATCCTACATTGGAAAAATGGTTGGAATAAGGCTTTCGCCTACTAATGTGGGTATTTGCGACTCATCTGTTCCACCTCCTGGAAAGATATTAATTAAAAATTTCTGGTTTCCACTTGAGTGATACCATATTACTGGAACGCCGGGCAACCGGTAAAATTATGAACTCCCCGTCATGCGTAGGACCGTAATTCTCCACGACGCCGTATATCCACGGTGGCACAATGAAACGAGCCACCGAAGGTATTGAAGTTCGTGAAAGAGCAGGGGATCGGTTTAAAGCCGAATGCTCTGAAGGCCTTGATTATAGAAGCTTCATTTTTTTCAACGATAACCCGTTCATGGTCCAACATCAAAATGTTCATATTGATCCAACGGCTGGTCATATACAGTAGATGATTCGCCGGCATACAGGGAGCCGGAGCATACATCACGTCCCAGTGTTCGAACAATTCCGGGATTTTTTTCAACCGGTCCCGGTTTACCAGCAGTTTTCCAGGACAAAGCGGCATGATGGTGGCGTCGATATGCATCGGGTGACTGTCATTCACCTCAATTTCGTGGACAGTGAACCGATCGCCAAGATGTTGGCGCAACCACTGAATACCGAACGTGTTGGTGACATGGCTGCGTTGAACCAGGATATCCCTGCCGCATTTGATAAAATCCGCGGCATCGAATGTGGGTTCGAATTCCGTAATCGCGTAATCCACCGGCTCCCCATCCAGAGGCTCGCGATAATCATAATTGAAGAGTTCATCGCTCAATTGCGGTTTTGGGGCGGCAGTCCAGCGGGCGCCTTTGCGAAAGTACTCCTTGATCAACGGCCGGTAGGCGTCGATTTCATGATACCGGGAACGCCAACACATTGGAGATTCGATTATTTCATCTCCCACCACCAACAGGATATCTCTGGGCATTGCCGCATAGAGACCTCCGGGAGACTGCCAATCCGGCGTAGCGAAGGGCCGTGCGTGATTTAGTGCTTCGGGTCTACGAACAGTGACTCCCTCAGCTTCTAAAATGTGAACGAATTCCTCCAGGTCTTTTTTCGCAGCCTGAATTCTTTCTTGCGGAAACGGCTTCCCTCCATTTTCCCGGTAAAAATCCCATTGATTCGCAGGCATTGTCGCTTCGAGGGCGACATGCCATTGCGGGACAACGGCTCCGTCAACCACACCGACAATCACCTCTTCCAGTGGGTCCCACTCGTTAAAAGAGTTAACAACCGGGCTACTTGTGCAATCTTTTTTTTTACTTTCCATTATATTCCTCATTTTTTCCCCAACTCCTTCACATCATTCATCCACTTCGAACACCATCGAAGAGGTGGCTCCCTGGTGAACATTGATCACGCCGGAACGGTTGCTCTGTGGGAGCAACCGGACGCATCCGCCGCCATAGTACGGCCCGAAAGCGAAAAACCCCCAGACAATATCGTGTGGTTCAATGCCGCAATCACCGGACTGGAACATCCAGGGATAAGACCGGTGATATTGTTGCACCAGCCAGCGTTTCTCCAGTAACGCTTGCTGGAGAAGCGCCTTCCATTCTTCAGGATCCGTATTCTTGCCGATCGCAACGCCTGATCCCCCATAGCGTGACGCGGGCTTCATCACCAGCATCTCGCGCTGTCGAAGGACAAAATCCTCCAGATCGACAGTCGCGCCGTCAAAGGTGGTGGCGCCCCGAACCAGGCTTCGGCTCCAGGGAATATACTTCCCGATGGCTTTTTGCTCATCATCGGAAAATACGGGATTTTTTTGGTTTTCAGATAGAAGAGCCAGATTCAGTTTGTTGGTCAAAAGACCGGTAACCGGCCCATTGAACAGCGCCAACGAGCGATTTTTAAATAACCTTAAAATTTCCGGCGGTAGAATTCCGCCATACATCTCCACAGCTATATTGATTTTTTTATCATTATAGTACAGTCCGTCGTCTTGAACGTTCATATTAGTGAAATCACAAACCACAACTTCCCCGCAACGGATATCGCCATAATTCTGCAGTTCGCGCCGGTAGACATCATTCAGATAATTTTTGAGAGATAAGGCGGAGACAGCCTGATTTTCGTCATAGTCCTGAAACACAATGGCTAGATTCACCTCATCCCGGATATCGACGTTAAATTCCAGAGCGCATTCCACCAAATTATGGAAAAATAACGGCAACAACCGGTTCTGTCTCAATCGCATCCCTGAATGATTTATAAATTCCTTGATTTTGGAATTATCCAGATACAATTGTTCCCAATGAGGAATCTGCAAACCGCCGAGATTGGATAGGACATTGTACTCGATACATTTGAAACCGTCGCGCGAGAGAACATAATCGCCCCGCGCCAGGAGCCGGTCGTAATGGGGCTCTATAATTCCTTCCGTCTGAATGTCGATCATGGCTTCCGGCAAATGGTAATAGGCGCTCATGCGAGCGGTATCGTTACCGAACAATCGCCGGGGAATATCCCGGATCAGACGAAACACAGACATCGTCGCTATCTCCATCTCCCGCGAAAGTTCATTGTTCACAAAAACCGGCCATGGATTCATTTTGAAGAAATTGTCGTCCGCAAGCAACCGCCGGTAGTTGGACGCGTCGAGCATATCCGGATGCAAACTTACATATTCGAGAAAGCCCGCCGCCGTCGGAGAAAGCACACGATGAGAATCCAACATCTGGGAGGTCAGGCGAAAATCACCGGCGGCCATTGTGCCACGGCTATTGAGAATGCTTTTGATGATAGCGCTGTTTTTTTCGATATAACCGAACGACAACATTTCGCTGTGAGAACCGTAGCCGCGGTAGTCCCGTTGGGGATGCTTGCTGAATTTATGCCACCCTTCGGAGCCATTGGCTGCCCCATTGGCCTGAATCAAGTGGATAACCGCATTCACAGCCCCATCCAAAACCAGATTCCGGTGATATTCCTTGTAAAGGTTCATTGTATCGATGACACGCTCATGCATAAATTCCAGGCCAAGCCTCTGCATTCCCGCTTTGAGATCCCGAATCAATATCCGGTCCAGCTCCGCCGCCTCTTCGGGATCAATTTCCCGACGGCGGCTATAACAATCCAATAGAATAATGTCTGAAACGTCCCGCCCCCGCTTTTCCAGAAGTTCGGCCACCTTGAAAGCCGGCCTGCCGCCGGCGGAGTATCCCAACAACATAATGGGCCCTTCAGGTTGATGACGCTCGATTGTCGATACATAGCGGCTCAAGATGTCCGGCTCGTCGATATAGTCGAAGGCATAGAGCGCGACATCATCCAGATACTGTCCCAATTGCATATAACTCATGCCATAGCCGATCCCTGGAGGAAAGCAGAAGAGATATCGCTCCCGCCGTTTGTTGATTAGAAGTCCGGGCTCTGCAACGGCCGACTCATTGGAATTCCCTTCCAGTAAAGCCGCCTGGTCTTTGAGCACAGGCGTCTGGAATATTCGCGCCACCGGCCAATCGACACCATAGACGTCATAAATACCGGAAATCAATTGAAACACCGTCAGTGAATTACCTCCCAATTGGAAGAAGTTATGGTCGATTCCAACCGTGTTTTTCTTCAACACCCGTTTCCAGATCTTCACCAACGTCTCCTGGGCCGGAGTAGAGGGAGCCGCGCAATCATATCCTTCGTCGATCTCTGGCACAGGCAACGCGCCAGCGTCCAGTTTGCCGTTGGCTGAAAGCGGAATACGTTCGATTGGGATGAAAAAATCCGGCATCATATAAGAGGGCGCCCTCTCCGCCATCCAGTTTCTCCAAAAGGCTTCGAGTTCCGTACCTGTATTGCAGGTATTGTTGGGGGGGGCAGTCACCACATAGGCCGTCAACACCGGCTGACGATCGGGAAACGATCTCAGCAAGACTACGGCATCTTCGATTGTTTCTTGTTCTTGAAGTATCGCTTCGATTTCCCCCAATTCCACCCGGTTTCCACGGATTTTTACCTGCCGGTCCATACGGCCCGCAAATTGGAAGCGCCCTTCGGAGGTAATCCGGCACACATCGCCGGTACGGTACATCTTTCCCTCTCCAAACGGATGATCTACAAACAGGAGATCTGTCTTCTCGGGATTGTTGAGATACCCGCGCACCACGCCGGCGCCGGCGATACACAATTCCCCGGCAACGCCCGGAGCGCAGGGGTGGTTCCTCCGATCCAACACATAACATTGGGTATTGGCAATCGGGCGCCCCAGAGTGACAGGTTCCGTACCGCACTCTTCGGCCAATGCATCGATGGTGGCTTCGGTTGGACCATACTGGTTGGCCACGCGATAGCCGGCCTCCAACAACCGGTTCTTGAGGCCGGGCTCCAATGATTCACCGCCGGAAACGACTGTCTTAACATCCCCTATCGGATTCACCCCGGCGAACAATTCATCCAGAAGACGGGGGACGAAGTTCACCAGTGTGATGCGTTGCCGCTCTATATCCCGTCTTAATTGCTGAAGGCTTCCCATCCTATCCAGATCGGCGACGCATAGTCGCGACCCGCTGAACAAGGCTCCGAAAATCTGGTTGACACTGGCGTCAAATGTGTAGCGGGTCAGTTGAAGAATCCTATCTCGACCATCCAATTGGTAGCGCTTCCGGAACCACTGGATCGTGTTGGCCGCGTTCCGGTTCTCCACCAACACTCCTTTGGGCATGCCGGTGGAACCGGAAGTATAAATGACATAGGCGAGATGATGAGGCTCTACGCCGATTGTTTCTTCGACTTCATCGCGGCTGCCACCATTCAATGTATCGATTTGAATACACAGGGGTCTGGTTTGAAGAGCCTCCACCCGCCGCCGGAGAGCGCGATCGGTAACGACAATAGCAGCGCCGCTATCGCGCAGGAGAAATTCCATCCGCTGCAAGGGACAAGAGATATCTATCGGTAAATATGCCCCGCCTGCCCGTAAAACTCCGAGTATCGCCGCGATCATCTCGACTGTCCGTTGCAGGCAGATGGCGACGATCCGGTCCGGCCCCGCCCCCTGTCTTCCGAGACATTCGGATAAAGAGGCGGAGCGTTGCAATAACCAGCTCAACGAGACCTGGTGTTCCAGGTGATAGGACAAAGGCTCCATGAATGGAGCGGTAACGGCAATCTCATCCGGCACGCTTGCCGCCCGGTCCCGGAACATTCGCCAGAGAAGCGGATGAGCGGGCATTTCCGCTTGAGTGTCATTGAGCTCAAGCAGAAGCCACCGCCGCTCGTCTTCAGATAGAATGTCGATGGCTGCGATATCATGTCGTGGATTTTCCGCCACTTGCGCGCAAATATTGGAAAAATACCGGCAGAACCTGGCGATTGTTGCTGGTTGCCACAAAGAGCTTCGGTAAACGCATGAATAGCGCAACCGGTCCGCGGACTCCCCGACCCGGAAGGTCAGGTCGAATTTCGCCTGTTGAGGCCTGTCCCCTGTCCCTGTTGTCATGGTTTCGAGATCCGCGACGCCGGATTCCAATCGAGGCATATCGATATTCTGCATCGAGATCAACACATCAAACAGAGGATGCCGCCCGTCATTGTAATTGCAGGCCAACCGCTCCACCAAATATTCGAATTGAATATCCTGGTTTTCGAATGCTTGCAGCGCACGTCGGCCCGTCTCTTCCAGAAATTCGGCGCACGATCGCCCGGGCCCGGGAAAATTCCTCAACGGCAGAGTATTGACAAACATTCCAGCGATAGAGAGCAATTGATCATACTCCCTGCCGGCTGTAACCGTACCCACCACAACGTCTTCCTGCCCGCTCAACGATGCCAGTAAAAGATTTAGCAACCCCAACGACACCATAAACACACTGATATTGAGATTCCCGGCCAGTTTTCGCAAAGAGCCCGTCACATCCGGCGCTAAATCGAATTCAAACGATTGTCCATGCGACGAGGGGTGCGGAACGCGGGGAAAATCGACCGGCAAATCCAGAACCGGAAGTTCGCCTGAAAATTCCCTGAGCCAATACTCCTCCTGCGCGGCGCCGGCCGGAGATTCGAGGCGCGCCTTCTGCCAGCAAGCGTAATCTTTGTATTGCAAGGGAAGTTGGGGTAGAAATTCGCCTCCTGCAAGATGAGTGAAATCGCTCAGTAAAATTCCGATGGTGGTGCCGTCGGAAATGATGTGGTGCATGTCCACCAAAAGCGTCGTTTTCCCATCATTGCGACTTCCGTACGCCACTCGCAGAAGCGGGGCCTCGTCCAATCGGAAGGGACGGATGAAGCGGTCGAGCGCCTCCTCTTCAGGCGCGAAGCCAACCAGGGATTCTACGGAGACTTCGGCAAAGTCTTGAACAATCTGGACCGGCTCGCCATTTACGATCGCAAAGCGGGTTCGCAAGCTCTCGTGCCGCTGGATAAGTTTATTGAAGATTGTCTGCACCAGGCCTATCTCCAATGGCCGATTCAAGAGCATTGGGTAGGGCATGTTATAAAGCGTGGAGCCGGGGCTCATGGCTTGAATGAGATACATCCGCTTTTGCTCAGAGGCCAACGGGTAGTATTCCCGTTTCTCGACCGCCAGCGGTCCTTCATCTTTTGCCGGAGCCGCTTGTTTGAGGAAGGCGGCGATTCCGCGAATGGTTGGATTCCGGAAAATTTCGGTCAAAGGAATTTTGACGCCGAAGGCTTTCTGAATTTTTGCCGCCAGTACTGTGGCGCGCAACGAATGGCCGCCAATGTCGAAGAATCCGCTATCGATTCCGATCTGGTCTTCCTCCTTTCCCAAAATGCCGGCCCATATCCGCCGTAATTGTTCATCGAGGCGGGTTCGCGGAGGTGCAACAGCATCCGCGACTGCAGCCCGCGGCGCAGGAAGCGCAGCTCGATCCACCTTGCCGCTGGAATTCAACGGTATCGCGGGGATTGGGACAATGACCGCCGGGATCATATATTCAGGTAATGAATGTTGTAACATCCGCCGCACCTCGGTTGCATCCAGATCATCATCCGCGACGATATAAGCGGAGAGGAAAATCTCGCCGACCGAATCTTCGGCAGGAACAACCACTGCATCCCGAATCCCTGAAAGCCCCAGGAGATGTCGCTGGATTTCCGCCGGCTCGATACGGAAACCGCGAATCTTCAGTTGTTGATCGATGCGGCCGAGAAATTCCACCGCGCCCCCGTCCAGGAACCTGCCCAAATCTCCGGAAGCGTAGAGTCGTTCCTCTGGATTGAAGGGATCGCTCACAAACTTCTCCAGGGTCAATTCAGGCCGGTTCAGGTAACCGCGCGCCAGTCCCGGCCCGCCGATATATAGTTCGCCGGGCACGCCGACCGGAAGTATTTTTTTCGTTTCCGACAGAATATAGATAGAAGTATTGGCCAGCGGCATTCCAATAGGAATGGTGAGAGCCCGCTCTTCAATCCCGGCGATTGGAAAATAGGTGGCGAATACCGTGGTTTCAGTAGGGCCGTACACATGGATGATTTTATGCGGTCCCAGATAGTCCAGAGCCCGCCGGGCATGATCCACACTGACCCGCTCGCCGCCAAAAAGTATGCGGCGAACCCCCCGCAAACTGGGGAGATCTACATCCACCAATGTGTTGAAGAGGGCGGTGGTAACAAAAAAGACAGTCACCTGTCGTTGCCGGATCAAATCGCATACAATTCTCGCCGAACGTATTTGCTCCTCTGTCGGCAGCAACAAAGCCGCGCCATTGAGCATTGCGCCAAAAATGTCGAATATAGACCCGTCGAAGGCGAAATTCGACAATTGAAGCAATCTATCGGTCGCCTGTATGTCGATATAATTCGTGTTTTTCACCACGCGAACAGCGTTGCGATGGGTGGTGAGAGTACCTTTTGGCTTTCCGGTGGTACCGCTGGTATAAATTATATAGACCGGATGGTCGGGATGACTGACATAGCCGAACGCGTCTTCCGGCAGGCATTCACCGCCCTCTGTGGCACCATGCGCCACCATATCGACGCTTTCCAGCGGAGGATGTTCTCCTTCCGTAGACACTGCGACCGACGCGGCGCTATCTTGAAGCATAAACGCTATACGGGCCGTAGGATATCCCGGATCAATGGGGAGATAGGCGCAGCCTGCTTTCAAGATACCCAAAATCCCACTGATCATCGCAGCGCCGCGCCGCGCGACCAATGCGACAATCGCTTGCTCTTTCACGCCTTTTCCCATCAATTTCACGGCCAGACGCGAAGCGCTCCGGTCCAATTCCCTATAGCTCAGATGATTGTTCGCTTCCCACAGCAGGGCGATCCGGTTGGGAAACATTGCAGCTTGCCGGTAGAAGAGGGCGGGAATGGTGCATTCCTCGGGGAATGGTAAGGCGGTATCGTTGAATTTATGAAGTACCCGCTCTTTCTCCTCTGGGGAGGCGATGTCCAGAAGGGATAGCGGCCGGTCCGGATACGCCGCCACTGAGGCGACCACCTGGCAAAATAAACGCCCGAAGCACCGGATGGATTCGGGACGGAACAGCCGGGTCCCGTACTCGACTTTCACATTCATCCGGGACTCGAAGGCCACCACCGTAACCGTCAAATCGAAACGCGCCGCCGCTTTCCCAAAAACAGGAACATCGCCGCCCTCATCCGCTCCTCCTTCATGAAGGGCGAACATGACATCGAACAAAGGATTTCTACCGGCATCCCGAACGGCCGCCACCCGGTCCACCAATTCCTCGAAAGGATAATCCTGGTTATCCAGCGCTTCCAGAACGCCTACCCGGACCTCTTTCAGGAACGCGTAGAAGGATTTTTCGCCCGAGGGTCTCGCCCGCATGGCCAGTGTATTGACAAACATACCGATAATACCGGCGCAATCCGCATGGCTACGTCCCGCCACTGGAGAACCGACGATGATGTCCTCCTGCCGGGTAAGATAGAATAACCAGCAATAGACCGCCGCCAACATCGCCATGAAGAGGGTGGCGTCATTCGACGAAGCCGCTTGCCGGAGGCGGAACAATCCCTCGGCTCCAATCTCGAAGGATTCGGCGTCTCCGGAGAAATCCTGAACCGCCGGTCGTATATAATCCAACGGCAGATCGAGAACCGGTAATTCTCCGCTCAATCGATCCAGCCAGAAGGTTTCCTGCTCATCGAGCATCGCTCGTGTGAACTCTAAATTCTGCCAGACAGCAAAATCTTTGTATTGAAGCCGGAGGGGTGGCGGCACATCGCCCTTATAAATATCCAGGAAATCCTTGACGAGAATATCCATGGAAACTCCGTCGCTTACGATATGATGCATATCGCAAAGCAAGAGAAATCTCTCGCTTCCCTGTTTGAGAAGCGCCACCCGCAAGAGCGGGGGGATTTTCAAATCGAATGGGCGGATGAAACGTTTCATTATCACCGCAGCATTGGAGTCGGCATGAGGCTCATCTTCTGTCAGATCATAATATTCAAAATCGATGTCCGCATGCTGATGAATTTTTTGAACCGGTTCCCCGGCTACAATATGAAAAGAAGTGCGGAAACTTTCATGACGTTCCGTGATTTTTTGCAAAGTCCGCCGAATGTCATCCGGGTCTGTGTCTCGATTTACCGGCACAGCCTGCGGAATATGATATGTCGTTCCGTCCCCGTCGATTTGCTGAAGAATGTACATTCTTTTTTGCGCGGAGGAGAGTGGATATTCTTCGCATACGGCCGCGGGGCTGATTTCGCGAAACCGCTCTCTGGCTGCGTTCTGGATATACCGGGCAAGCCCCCGGACAGTGGGTGTGTTGAAAATCTGAGGAAGGGGCAATCGGACATCAAAATCCCGGTGAATATAGGATGCCAGAACCGTCGCTTTGAGAGAATGCCCTCCCAAACGAAAAAAATTATCCAACGCGCCGATCGCCTGGATATTCAGTCCCAACACCTCCGCCCACAAAGCCGCCAGTTTCTCCTCCCAGGGACCGGCGACAGGATTTTTTTCTTCGAGCCCGCCGGCTGCCGTGGGAACGGGTAATGCTCGACGGTCTATTTTGCCGCTGCCGGTCAGCGGTATATGATCTAAGGGCACGAAGAAAGTTGGAATCATATATTCGGGTAACCGGCGGGAAATCGCGTCCCGGATGGCGGGGATCGCCTTGTCCGCGCTTTCCCGAAGCACCAGATAAGCGGTCAATGCAGGGTCGCCCGTCAAATCGCCAATAACCAGCGGCAACGCGTCATCTACCAATGGATGTTCCAGCAGACAATGACGGATTTCTCCCAATTCAATCCTGAAACCCCGCACTTTCACCTGGTGGTCGATTCGCCCCAAATACTGAATATTGCCGTCTTCCCGCACGCAGGTCAGATCGCCGGTGCGGTAATAGCGCCGGATTCCATTTCCGGCATCACAATGAATGAATGTCTCCGCGGTCAATTCAGGCCGGTTCAGATACCCGCGGGCCAACGGAACACCGCCGATCCACAACTCCCCCTGCACGCCAACCGGCTGTAACCGGCCTTCATCTATCACCAGGAGAGTGGTATTGTCAATGGGCCGACCGATTGGGATGACGCTGGGCGCCGGATCGAGGGGGCAATCGAAATACGACACATCCACAGTAGCCTCCGTGGGACCATAAAGATTGTTTAGCTGGCAATCGTTATAAACGGCTAGATTGTTTTTGAACGCCTGGACATGCGCCGGTTCCAGCGCTTCGCCGCTGGCAAACACCCGTTTTAAGGAAGCGCATTCGAGATGACTTCCGGGCGTGTCTTGCAGATAGCGAAGAAACGCCTGAAGCATAGACGGGACAAAGTGCACGGCCGATACCTGGAAACGGCGAAGAGCGGCGACAATGGCTTCAGGGAATTTTTCCAGGCCCGCCCCCAATAGCGCCAGCCGCGCGCCAGCCAGACTCCACCAAAAAAGCTCCCATACGGAAACGTCAAACATGACTGTCGTTTTTTGCAAAAGGACATCGCGGGCGGTCAATGGATATTGTTTTTGCATCCACCGCAACCGGTTGACCACAGGCTTGTTCTCGACTATCACTCCCTTCGGCATCCCGGTGGAACCGGAGGTGTAAATGACGTACAACGGATCGGCCGGTCCCGCTTTTTGTGATAAAGACCGGGAAGATGTTTCCATCGGATCAATATCTTCCACGATAATCCGCTGGCCATCGAATGAAAATTCGCAAGCGGCGGTTTGCGACGTAACCAGCAACTGAGCCGCACAATCGGCGAGAATGCGGGAAATCCGTTCCCCCGGCATGGTGGGTACAATCGGCAAATAAGCGGCGCCGGAAGCGATGATGCCGAAGATCGCCTGCATCATTTCAACTGAACGATCCATGATGAAGGGAACAATCGAGCCGGGACCTGTCCCCCGTTCCTGCAAATGAAGAGCGATGGCTTCGGCCGAAACGTGAAAGCCTCGATAGGTGAGTTGGTTCTCTCCGGTTAGGGCGATGCGGTCAGGGGTTTGCGCGACTTGTCCTGCGAAGATTTCGTAGATAGTATCGTTGTCCAGGTAAGGAGTAGTTGTATTGTTGAACTCAATCAATAATTGTCGTTTTTCTTCCGGCGAGAGAATCTCGATATCTTGCAGCTCGATCTCGGGGCTTTCGCTCACCGAACGGGCAATCGCCTCAAAGTACCGTACGAATCGCTCCACAGTGGAAAATTTAAAAAGTTCCGCGCTGTATTCCAATGAAAACATCAGGATATCGTTTCCTTCTATGGCGTGCAATGTGAGGTCGAATTTAGCGATATGCCTCTGAAATTCAGGAATGGAGCCCTTGAGGTCATAAGAAAAGGTCGCTCCATCCTCTATGACTGAACTCTGGTTGTGCAACCCGAACATCACATCGAATAGAGGACTACGGGAGGTATCTCTCTGGATCGCTACCTTTTCTACCAGGTCTTCAAAGGGATAATCCTGGTTATCGAAGGCACGGATGGTGGTCTGCCGGATTTCTCGCAACAAATCCGAAAACCGCTTCACTTTTGCCGGAAAAGCTCTCAACGGCAGAGTATTGACAAACATACCGATAATATTGCGCACATCCACATGCTGCCGCCCCGCCACAGGGGTCCCGACGATAATATCCTCCTGCCGGCTCAATTTATGCAAGAGAACACCCACCACCGCCAACAAGAGCATATACAGAGTAGTCCCTTTATCCGAGGAAAAT
Organism: Candidatus Aminicenantota bacterium; assembly: GCA_024644125.1. Classification (GTDB taxonomy): domain Bacteria; phylum Acidobacteriota; class Aminicenantia; order UBA2199; family UBA2199; genus JAHELQ01. The sequence continues at coordinate 12,311 of JAHELQ010000093.1, forward strand.
TCCGACAACCGGCCACTGAGATACGAATCGAAGGAAAACCGCAATTTTCCACCGTCGAATCCCCGGACCGCCGGGCGTGGAAAATCAGTCGGTAATTGCAGGACCGGGATCTCCCCGGAGAATTGCGTCAACCAAAAATCCTGTTGCTTCAGGAGATTCTCCTTCCTGCCGTCTTGAAGCAGCCACTCAGAATAGTCTTTATATTGCAGCCGAAGCGGTGGTAGACTTTGACCTTCATATAGAGAGCGAAATTCGTTGAAAAATAGTTCCAGCGACATACCATCGGCGATGATATGGTGCGCGTCCACCAAAAAAAGTTGCCGGTCGCCTGAAAAAGATAGCAAAGCCGCCCGCAAGAGTGGAGCCGCATCCAATTGAAAAGGCCGGACAAATTCAGAAATGACCCGGCGGACATGGCCGTTTTTGACTGGATCCTTCTCTTCTACTGCGGTGAAATCATGAATTTCAACCTGCACATCCGCTTCCGGCAAGATCACCTGCACCGGGCGAGCATCTTCCATTCGAAACGACGTGCGCAGACTCTCATGCCTCCGGGTCATTTGCCGGAACACCCCGTTAATTTTTTCAAGATCCAGACGACCGTTGAATTCAAACAAATCCGGGAGATTGTAAGCGGTACTTTCCGGCGCCATTTGTTGCAAGAAGAAGAGGCGCCTCTGCTGCGAAGAGGTCTGGTAATATGGGCGCGGCGGAGCCGGGGGAATGGGTTGGTAACTTTCTGTTCCACTTCCATCGATATGGGCGGCCAATTCTTTCAATTGGGGATAGAGAAAAATATCCTCCAATTCCAATTTCGCCTTGAGAGCCCGGTGGACCTTGGCGATGACATTCACTCCCTTGAGCGAATGCCCCCCCAGCTCAAAAAAATTCGATTCCTGGTAAATTTCGGAAGGATCTATCTTCAATTCACCGGCCCAGATATCGGCCAGCGTTTCTTCAGTCGGAGAAGCCAGAGGAGTCATGGGGGTGTTTTGGTCTACCAATAATGCAGGATCCGGTAACGCCTGCCGGTCGATTTTCCCATTTGGAGTCAGGGGCATTTGGTCAAGATGTACGAATTGCGCAGGAATCATATAATCGGGCAAATACCGGCCAAGAAATTGGCGAAGCAGGTTGTGTTCCACCACATCTTGCCCGGCGGTCGGGACCAGATAAGCGCACAGAAACGGTTCCCCCTTCCTGTCGGTTTTTAATTGCACGACCGCCTCAGCCACAGCGTCATGCCGCAAGAGGCTGGATTCTATTTCTCCGGTTTCCACCCGGAAGCCGCGAATCTTCACCTGAAAATCCCGGCGGCCCAATATCTCGATCGCCCCGCTCCCCTTCAAACCGCCCAGATCTCCAGTCCAATACAGACGGCCCATATCGGGATCTTCCGAGAACTTGTCCTCCGATGCCCCATCGTTGCGCCAGTAACCGGGAGCGATATGGGGACAGGCAACGACAATTTCCCCGCTGCCGATATCTTCGACGACTTCGCCATCATCATTGACCAGCAACAATTCTGTGTTGTCCAGCGGTTCTCCCAATTCTCCCAACCGGGCGGAATCACCGGCCCGGTGCGCCCAGATGGAATTGACCGACGATTCGGTT
>JAHELQ010000558.1:0-2083 GCA_024644125.1 Candidatus Aminicenantota bacterium
TCGACTCTTCTCCCCACAGTCTATTCCCTGCTGGCAGACAAAGTCTCCGAGAGAGGAATCTTCTACGGCATCCTGACATCCATTCTAGTGGGCCTTCCGGTATTCACCTTCGGCAATCTAAACAAACACACCGGCTTGACCATCGCGGGCTCACTCATCGCCGTCTTCGCCTCCGGCGCCATCACCCTCGCCGCCACGAAATTCGGCAAAACAAACACCAAGAATGAATTCGACGATTATATGCAAAAAGTGAGCTATACCGATGCCGGGGAAAAATTCAGCAGAGATGAGATGAATTCATAACCTCAATCCTGAGCGCGATTTAGATCGTGGAGGCCTTTGGCGTGGACGCGGGGCGTGGCGATCACCAACCGGTCGCCGGGCGCGAACGCGATATCGAAGGAGGGGATGAGCGACCGCCTTTTACCGCCGGCGCTCTCATGAACCAGGATGGCGTAATCGCCCATTTGCACCAATTGACTGGAGGTCATCAGGGCCAGAGCCGATCCTTCCTGGACGAAGAGCTGGATATTGAGCATCAAATCATCGCCCACAAAAAAACTACCCACCACCGACGGGTCCACGGCAGCCATGGCGAACGCCGGTGCCGCCAACGCGGACGTGCTGAGAGCAACGTCAATACCCATGCCATCCTGAAGTTTGGCCGCCAGATTATGATCGAATATCCGGACCACTACCCGGATGTCGCTGTTCACGGACCTGGCGCTGAGCGCAGCCTCAATATTGACCAGGTCTTTATCCGTCGCCGCGATGATGCACCGGGCCTGGCCCACATTCAGACGGTCCAAAGTCTCGGGAAGACTCAGATCACCGATCACCACCGGGACCTTCAACGCTTTCACCGCTTCCACGAATTTCCCGTCGCCGGACCTCTCCAACACCACAACCTGCTCCTTCATTTTGTGGAGCCACTGGAATACCCGGAAGCCGACGGTCCCGAGGCCGCATAGGATGATATGGTCTTTCATTTTCCGTCTCCTCACCCCCAGGATCTCCTCGATCCGGGTCTTGAGCAAAAAATCGGTGACAATACCGAACAAGGACGCGAAGCTGGCCGTTCCCACCAGCATCATGAACATGCCGAAGAGTTTCACCGCGGGCCCGGCGTCAAGCAGGCTGATATCGCCGAAACCAATGGTGGTCATGATAGTCAGGGAAAAGTAAGCGGCGTCCAGCCATTCCAGCCCCATCGCCAGATGGAATACGACAACCGCGGTGACAAAGCACACAAAACCCGCCAACAAAACAAATAAAAATAGTTTCCGCATGTTCCAGGCTACGTTATACTACAAATCACTCTGACAATTCAAGGGCGCGAACCAGCCGGCGGGAAGAAAAACTAGAACAAGGTGCGGGTGAGCGTGGTTTTTCCTGACTCGTAGTTTTCGTCGGGCGGAAGGTCCGTTCGCGAGGATTGCCCGTTGGCCAACCGGTCGCAGCGTTCGTTCTCCGTGTCGCCTGCATGCCCTCTGACCCAGACGAAGCGGACATCGTGAGCTTCGCAGAGTTCGAGCAAGATTTTCCAGAGATCGGCGTTTTCCGCCGGCCCGGTTTTGCCCCGGTTCCAGCCGTTGGCGCGCCATTTTTTGGCCCAACCCAGGTTGATGCCATTGACCACGTATTGGGAATCGCTATGAAGAATCACCTTCGAGGGTTTTTCGAGGCTCCGCAAGCCTTCGATACAACCCAGCAACTCCATACGGTTGTTGGTGGTGCGCCGGAACCCGCCGGAGAGTTCCCTGCGCTCGCCCCCATCCAGTATCACCACTCCGTACCCGCCGGGGCCTGGATTGTTCAGGCTGCTGCCGTCGCTGTACATGATGATTTCGTCGCCGGAAGGCGGCGATTTGGGCTCGGGAGCCGAAGCTTCCTTCTTGACCGGAGCCGGCTCTCCGCCAGTCATTTCCGCCAACCAGGCTTCCGCTTCCTGGCGTGTGGGAAAACCTTTGTAGCGGGGATTTTGGTATCCTTTGACCTGGACTTCGGCGCCGTTTGCGCCGAACCATTCGGTGTAGATGCCCGGAACCTGTCCCCGGGCCACTGCGTAGAATTTCTTTTTTAC
>JAHELQ010000558.1:2093-3674 GCA_024644125.1 Candidatus Aminicenantota bacterium
AAACTATATCAAAAAAATCAGGGCAAAGTCAAACCCCTCCCCGTCTGAAAATCGAACACCGCATCGAGGAAATCACGCTTTGCAGTGGGTTTTTGGGGAAAATAAAAAAGATGGGACGGCAGTTCCGTATCGGACGAGCCGAAGCCCGGGATATACGCGGGGGCGATCTCCAGCATCCGCCGGGCTAGCGCCGCTTCAAGGGATGCCTTGCTGCGGAAGCGATAAATCTTCTCGATTTCCATTACAGAGGGAAGGATGTAATCGATATGCCAGCGAATGGTTTTCGTTTTCAATTGATGCCGCTTGAGCCGGGACTCCAATCCTTTCAAGGCCGACCCCACATACACATAAAACCCGGCGGTAAACCTCCGCTTGCCCAGCGCCCCGATTTTGAGTTCCCGCTCCGCCGGATTCCTCATCACCAAAAGATATGCCCCATTGTCGCCGCAATGCCGAAGCGGCGTCTCGTAATCTATCGCTACTTCATCTAACGAGTCGAGATCGATGGTCACCGGGTCCGTCAACCTGAGTTTTAACGCTTGCGACGAACAAAACTTCAATCCCGCCGCAGTCCGGCAATACTCCGGATCCGTATGCCGGTTGGGCATGAACACCCGCGCATTGTAATTGGTGATCAAATAAAGCACCGAGGTCTCAACCCCGCCCCGCCGCGCCAGGACATCGAGGTCTTCCAGATGCCGCCGCCCCCGCTCAGTCGGCGCGTCCGGGAACATGGCAACGCCCCCGTGCACCAGATTGCAGGACTTGATCTCCAGCATCACCGGCTTCCGCCCCCCATCCTCGGCAGACAGCATAAAGTCGAATTTCGACCTCTCCATCGCCACTTCCCGTCGAATCAAAGGAAACTCTACGAAGCCGGGGATCTTCCTCAATCTCAACAACCGCTCCACCACAGCGTTTATCTTGATGGTATCCAGCAAAACGAACGATCCCTGGTACTCCGTTGACACCACCCGGTACGGATATTTGCCATTCTCCGCCGGAACCAGAAAAAAACGGTGCCCCGGAACCCTGAACTCCTCCATCCGCCCGGGATTCGCCGCGTGAGCGTCAATAATCTCGCCATCCCTCTCAAATCGCATCACAAACCGGTTCAACCGCTCCACGAATCCCACTTCGAGCCACGATTTCCCGTCGTACAAACTCATCTCGTCCATCCACCCATTATAACAACTTTCCCCCCAAAAACAAAACCGCGCGACCATGCATCGCCACCCTCCTCAACACCGCTTTTCCCTCCCAAAATCCAGCCCGATCGCGGATGGCCCGCCCGCAGCAGCGATTCATCAATCGTTTCGCTACCACCCGATTCGGTATCGCAGGCTCAGTGGAAATTGAGGGAATTGAGGGGACAGGTTGAACCGATTTTCGATTTTTTCCCGAAGCCCGGCTCAGGAATCATGCTACAACTAAAGTGGCGATGCTGCAGATAATCATCGAAGCCTTCATCGAGCGCTTCTCGACAAAGAATACTGATTCGCCTGTCCCCAGTCTTTTCCTACATGTAGGCCCTCTAGCCGCAGACCTTCATCCGACATTGAAGGATGAGATGATCCTCGT
>JAHELQ010000559.1 GCA_024644125.1 Candidatus Aminicenantota bacterium
CTATTTTTATGACATTGCCGTATCTGGAAACGAGATGGGACAACGTCAACTCCGTATGGCCATACAATTCTTCGAGAGTGGCGCCAATAATTTCTTTCGCCATAATTTCAGCTTCAATTCGGCGTTTTTTCCTGGTGGATTTTTTGTATCTCACGCCGTCAATCCAAAAATCCACATAATAATAATCTCTCTTCTTGAATAAATTGTACTCTACATTCAAGTCTATGGTCATTCTTTCCTCCTGTATAAAAACAATTTGATACAATTATCATCTATCATCACCTTTCATCATCTATATACATCTTTTAAAAATCAAAATCAACTTTTTGCCTTTTTTTTATTATTTTTTATCTTTTTGTCGATCCTTAGTACTATTATATTACTACTTTGAGTACTCTACGAGTACTAGTTCTATAAGTAGTACTACGGCGACAAAAATGTCAAAAGCGGGTTTTCCTTGACCGAAACCCAGTTGTCCCCCACCCCCAGAATTCTCCAGAATGGATCCTGAGATGCTCAATTGGGTTAACGTATATCAAGGGTTGCCCAAAAACATATTGGAGGCTTAGAAGAGATTTTCGCGATTTTTGATGGGTAAACGCCGCGAGGTCGTTGGGGATTGCGCAAATATTCTCTTTGATGCGCATTTTATTACTTTTTGATCATTTTCATGTTGACAAAATGATTTTAATAGATTAGCATTGTGGTGTGAACGAAGCCATGATGGATTTCAATTTGTCTCTTTGCGATTGGTTGTGGAAGGGAAGCCGCGACCGGTCTCAAGGTTTGGCGTCGTTTGCTTTTCTTGAGGGTAGTAATTCTGGTGGGCGCTTGACGCGCCTGAACGTTTTTCTCATGAGTACGAGGGTAAAGGGTAAATGAGACACATAAGGAGAAAAAAAAATGAAAAAACTTCTTTATGTTTTGTTTATCCTGTTTATGGTTTTCACGGCCTTTGTCCATTCCGGGCAATCGGGCCAATTGAAGAGGGTCGAGTTCCGTGAAGGAACGACGTATCCGTGCGAAGTGGGACGGTGGGTATATATTCATGTGCCGGGCCACGCGGCGCGGGTGGTCAATCAGGCGGAGATCGATTCCAAAGTGTGGCGAATCCAGGTGACGGACAATTATGTCGGAGTTATGCCGCTCGAGCCTGGTCCGGCCATGGTCAGGGTTTCGACCGAAAAGGGACGGACTGTATGGACGGTTCCTCTGGAGGGCGGAGTCGATAACAAGGCGGATATGTATATTATCGGCCTGAGTGCGCCGGAGCGTGACAATCATGCGAAGCTGGAGACTGAAGCCGAATTTTCGGTCACCGGAGGGTTCGAGTCCGGCGGAGATACGAAGCGGTTTGTATTGAACGGCGAAGGGGTGCTGGCGGCCAAAACCGGCGCCGCTTTTTTCCAGGGAGCTTTCAAGATTGAGATCCGTGACGGGTGCCGGCAATACGGCGTAAGCGCCGGGACCGGATTCGAGCCCGGACGGGTCGGCGTGTTTTTATTCGCCGATGGTTTATGGATTAACGATGGAGACTACGGGAGCGGGTTTCACCTTCAACTGCGCCCGGCGATCCGATTCAAAGGGAAACGGTTTTCGGGGAGTCTGTTTTTCGCCAAAACCGTGACCACGGACCGGTATCTGGAGAAAGAATGGCTGGAGGATGGCGTCCGCTACGGGCTCTTCCAGCAGGCTATCGACCATGTGGGCGTCGAGGTGGCGGCCAATGTGGGTGGGCGATTGTACGCTTCGCTCCGGGCTCTTGTGGGACAGGATCTTTACAGTTTGAACTTTCTCTCCAGTTACAAACTCGCCCGCAATTTTTTTATCGACGCAGGGTACACTTATACTCACACAGGCGGTCAAATCCGGGGCTTCGGCAATAATAGCCGGGTGTACGCCGGGATCACCGTCGGTCCTGGAACCGGTGCGAACCGGTTTGAGAACCTGGAGCGGCGTCTCATCGTAAAGCCTGATTATCCCATTATCGCGAATATGGCCAAAGAGTTGACGGAAAAAGAGACGGTAAAGCCGCTGGCGATTCGCGTCACCGGGACTCCGACCAGCGGTACGGCCCCGTTGAAGGTGACTCTGGAAGCCGCGATCGAAGGGGGCGTAGCGCCCTATGAGGTTGGTTGGACAGTAAACGGCCTGACCGATCCAGGGCTACGGGGGGTTGGCGTCGAGAAGAGATTCCCCTCCCCCGGCACCTACCGTGTGTCCGCCGCTGTCGCGGACGCCGGTGGGCATACTGCTGTTTCCAACACTGTCACGATCGTTGTCAACACGGAATTGATCGAGGGCCAGGATTTCACCATTACGGCCACCTCAGGAAGCGGAGGTTCTATCGATCCTACCGGCACGATCGCCGCGAAGGCGGATTCGCGCCGGGTATTTTTCATGAAGCCCGATCCGGGCTTCCAGGTAGCGTCTGTCCGGGTGGACGGAGTCACAATCGGCGCAGTATCGTCATATATATTCGAGAATATTTCAGCCAATCACACAATCCATGTGACGTTTGAGAAAAGCGAGGGCGAGGACGAAAACTTTTCGATCGTCGCCACAGCCGGCCCCGGAGGCAGCATCAACCCATCCGGCACAGTCGAGGTCACAAGGGGCGCGGACGCCCATTTTGTCATTACCCCGCAGCCGGGCTTCAGGATCAAACGGGTGATTGTGGACGGCAAGGACCTGGGGGCGCTGTCTGAATACCTTTTCCAGAAGGTCGAGGCCAACCACACGATCCACGCCGAGTTCGAATCGGTCACCTATACCATTACCGCCACTGCCGGCGCCGGCGGCGCGATCGATCCTTCGGGCGTCACCACGGTAAGGGAGGCCGATAATCTCACTATCTCGATTGTTCCTGCGGAAGGGTACGATATCGCCTCGGTCATGGTGGACGGCAAGGCAGTAGGATCGGTAGCAAGTTACACCTTCGCCAATATCGCGGCCAACCACACCATTCACGCGGAATTCACCAAAACCGTAATCCCCACCTTCACCATCACGGCCGTCGCCGACTCCGGCGGAACCATTAGCCCAGAAGGCGCGGTAGAGGTCGCTCAAAACAGCGACGCGAGCTTCGTTATCCGCCCCATGGCAGGCTACCGCGTATCCGGCGTAACCGTGGACGGCGCGAGCGTTGGCCCGAAGGATGAATACACCTTCAAGAATGTAACGGCCAATCACATGATTCGCGCCTCATTCCAGCAAATCACCCACACTATCACCGCCACCGCCGGTTCAGGCGGAGCGGTCGATCCGGCCGGAACAGTAACGGTCAACCAGGGAGATTCCAGGACCATCTCAATCTCTCCCGTCACCGGTTACCGCGTTCTGGATGTCCGGGTGGACGGCAAAAGGGTGGGAGCGGTAACGTCCTACACATTTGCCAACATCACAGCGAACCACACGCTCCAGGCGACCTTCCAGAACAAAACCTTCACAGTCACCGCCACCGCCGGAAGCGGAGGCGGCATCGACCCCTCCGGCACAACCACTGTGGAATACAGCGACTCCCTTTCGTTCAATATCACCCCGGCCGTCGGCTACAAGATACAGGATGTGCTGGTAAATGGCGTTTCCAGAGGGGTTATCGCTTCCTTCACATTTTCGAACATCACCGCCAACCATACTATCGAAGCCCGGT
>JAHELQ010000094.1 GCA_024644125.1 Candidatus Aminicenantota bacterium
CTGGATATCAAAATCATCGAGGTCCGGCACATTGAGGGTTGAAAATCCAAGAACGCGCCCGCCGATGTCTTGCCGGGTCAGAACCCTTTTGGACCGGGGGAATTTGCCTTGCAATAGATCCAACAACAGCAGTTGTCCTTCGCCGACAACACAATGGTCCACATAGGGGATATGATCCAAAAAGTATTGGAAGTTTGGCGAATCGACACGCAAATGATCGGAGAACACGCTCCCCCCCATAACAGTCATTATCCCGGGAGCATGGTGTTTCGCCAGCCGGAAGGCGAAGAGGGAGGGTCCGATATTGTCCCGTACAACGGAACAACCCAATACATCCGGTTGGATTTGGTCCAGAAGTTTTAAAAGATAGCGCTCCCAGCGGCGGTAAAATTGCAGCAACGCATCATCCAGGCTTTGGGCCTGCGCCGGCGTCAGAGAGAAAAAAAATGTCCGGCTCACAACGAGGCGGACCAGTTCGAGATAGTCTTCCGCTGAAGCGCGCTCCCGGTGGATGTGGACCAGCATGTGATTGCGCAGGACATCGTGTCCGATATTGAGAAAATTGCCGTGCCGGTCCGGAGGCACCCATTGTTTCAGGCAGTCAAAATAGCGGTTGGCCATTTCCTTGAACTCTTCGATGGTGTTGGCGTCCACTGTCTTGACGCGGTAACCATGTAGTTGCAGAAAATGTTTGAGATGGGCGATCCCCTGAGGGGCAATCAACGGATCCCAAAAGGGTGGCATGATGAGAAGGATGGTTTGGGGCATGAATGGCTCCTATGTGGCGATCTAGAATCCGAACTCGTCGTCGAATTCCGCGAGATTTCCGGTCCGGATCACTTCCTGGGCGGTGGAGAGACGAATCTCCCGCAACAGTATATCCGGCGCTTCCAGAACCTGAAGGGCCACCTCGCGCAAATGGCGGCCCATGGCGGTGATGGTGGATTTCTTGAACAAACGGCTGGCGTATTCAAAATTGAGATCCAGGCCTTTGGAGGTTTCCACTACGTTGAGCAGAAGATCAAATTTGGCGACATTCACTTCGATCCCCACCTGGTCGGGACGCTCGCCCGCCGGTTGGGACGGGGCGCCGCGCCCGGCGGCCACATTTTGCATGGCCAGGACCGCTGTAAAGAGCGGGTTTCGTCCGCGATCCCCCTGGAGTCCCAATTCCGCCACCAGATCATAATATTGATATTCCTGGTTTTCCATCGCCCCCAACACCGCTCCCCTCACCTCCGACAAAAAATTCAAGAATGTTTTTGCGCCCGCGGGGAAGCTGCGGATCGCCAGCATATTGACAAACAAGCCGATGATGGCCTGCAAATCGTCATGACGGCGGCCGGTGATGGGAGATCCCACCACCAAATCTTCCTGCCGCGTGTACAGGGACAGGAGTACTTTGTAAATCGCCATCAACGCCATATATAGAGTCGCTCCTTCCTGGCGGGCCAGCCGCTGCAGTCGCGACGCCAGCTCGGAATCGAAAAGCAGGCTCACATGGTCGCCGTCGAAGTTTTGCACGGTGGGGCGCGGAAAATCAAGTGGCAGATTCAGTAGAGGCGAAGGCGTTTGGTAGACGGACATCCAGTAATCCCGTTGCCGGCGCAAGCGGCCCGACGCCTCCGATTCCAGTTGCCATTGAGAATAATCTCTGTATTGCAATTTTAAGGCAGGAAGACTGCACTCCGTGTGCAACGCCGTGAATTCTTCCAGTAATATTTCGTTGGACACGCCGTCGGTGATGATATGGTGCATGTCCAGCAAGAGAATCCCCCGGCCGGAACCGGTCCGAAGCAGGGCTAAATGAAATGCCGGCGCCCGTGAGATATCGATGGGCCGGACGAATTCCCGCAATACGCGACGCACGCTTTCACCGCTCAATGGCTCCGCTGAGAGATCGTACGATAAAATATGCACTGGCGCGTCCCGTTCGATTTTCTGGAACGGTTGCCCATCCAGAATGATGAAGGATGTTCTCAAACTCTCATGCCGTTCGATCAATCGACCAAAGATCGCCCGGATCTGTTCCTCCTCCGGCTCCTGTTCCAGTACCATCACTGTGGGCAGATTGTATGCGGTGGAGTTGATGTCCCGTCGCTGAAGAATGAACAACCGTTTCTGAGCTGAGGAGAGGGGGTAGTATTCTTTTCGCTCCGCCGGTTGAATGTCCGAGTAGAGACTTTGTTCCGCTTGTTGCAGATATTCCGCCAATTGTCGCACCGTTGGTCGTTTGAAAAACTCCAGCAACGGAATTTCCGCGCGCATTCGCCGGTGAATGTGCGAGATGGCGGTAATCGCCTTGAGAGAACCTCCTCCCAACTCCATAAAATCATCATCGATGCCAATGGGGGAAAAGCCGAACAATTGTCGCCAGATATCGGCCAGCTCTTGTTGGGTGTGGTCCTCCGGCGCGACATAGGGCGTGACCAGAGGCGGTCGCGGTTGAACGTCCGGGCGGTCCGCCGGCGGCGCGTCGTTTTGAGCGGCATGGAGTTCTTCTAGCAGGACCCATTGACGATAACGTTCATCCAGGCGGCCGAGGTTTGACACCAGAACGCGGGGAATTCCCCTCAAGGGCAACAACCTCTGGAAGGCCGCCAGAGTGCGGTCGCCGTTCATACCGTCCCAGGAGACGCAAAACCAATGGTCCCATCCCTGCCCGTTCATGTGGTGAACAATCGCCTCCATCGCGCCATTGGCCGCCGCGTAAGCTCCGAAGCGCAATCCTCCCAGGAGAGTGGAAATCGAGGACATCAGCCAACAAAAATCAATGGGCCGGTTCTTGAATATCCGTTGCAATACCCGTGTTCCGCCGGCCCGGGCATGGAATTGCTCCAGACAGGATTCCCGGTCCAATCGTTCCAGTGGAAGAAACGCCTCCTCCCCGGCCAGGCCCGCCAGGTGAAACACGCCGTGAATCGTCCCCCATTCTTCTTCGATGCCGGAGATCAGTCGCTCCATAGCGTCGCCGTCCGCCGCATCCACCGCTTCGTAGCGCACCCGTCCTCCGCATTCCCGTAACCGCTCCAACTGCGACATACGGTCGCCGACTCCCGAGCGGCCGGTCAACACCACCGACGCGGAATACGTTTCCAGCAGGAAACGGGCCAGCACACTACCGATATTACCCAGACCGCCGGTGATGAGATAATGGCCTCCCTGGCGAATGGGCACATCATCATCTTCATCTTGAGGCAGGGGCAATGGAAACGGTTCGAGCCGTTCCACCCAGCGCCGCCGTCCTCTGATGGCCACCACCGGATCCAGCCGCCGATTGGTCAACTCACGAATCACCGGATGCAGCCGATCTTCCGGCGACGGTTCGTGCTTGCCGGGCAATCCCACATCCACGCACCGGCACCGAAGCCCGGGATATTCCTGGGCAACCACCCGCAACAACGCAGCGGCCGCTGCCATTCCGGGGTTTACCGGGTCTTTCCCCGACACGTCGAAGAACCCGTTTCCCAACACATCGAGCGCAACCGGATGGGGCAACGGTTCCGCCGTCAACGCCTGCACCAGATACAACAGGCTGAACAATTCCTGCCACGACTCGCCATTCAGATTCCAGGCGTGGACTATCCGGCGGGGAACCTGTCCCCGCGTCCGCAAATGGGCCGACAACTGCTTATAATGTTCCTTATCGGCAGGATCGATAGCGACATGATCGGTCGCCTCCAGCAAAAATTCATCGGCAATCGAGACACTGACAACGGAAAATCCCTGCTGTTTCCAGGTATCGCGGATCGTTCCGCATATGGGCGATGGGCAATCGAATAAGAGCAACGGGTCATCTTCTCTGGAAGGCGTTGATATGACTGTTTTGAATGGAGCGATAGACCATGCCGGCAAATAAAACCAGTCGTCAAAACGTTTGGGCGGCTTCCCGTTGCCAACTCCGGCCAACTTACCAAAATCGGGTTCGAGCCAATAATACTGCCGTTGAAATGGATAGACCGGCAGCGAAATCCGGTTCCGCTCCCGTCCTTTGTAAAATTCATGCCAGTCGGGCTGTATTCCCCACAACCACAAATGCCCGATTTTATTAAGCAAATAGTATTCCTCAGACAGACGCTGTTCCTGTTGCTGCATGAGATTGACGGCTTTGTACCTGGGCAGGGTCTCGATATGGGCAGCCAGCAACGCGGTGAGATCGCGGCCCGGCCCCACCTCCACAAACACGACATTCTCCTCTTCCAACAGTAACCGTACACAATCGGTGAATCGTACCCGCTCCCGTACTTGCCGCTGCCAGTACCCGGGATCGCGAGCTTCCGCTTCCGTCAACCATGTCCCCGTCACGCTGGATACCATAGGCACAGCCGGTTCCTGTCCCGGCATCGAGGCCGCCAATCGTCCTATTTCCGGCAAGATCGCATCCATCATGGCGGAGTGAACGGCATGGGTGACCGGAAGCAAAACCGGAAAACAACGTTTCGTTTTCATTGCGGAGTGAAACAATTCCATGGCCTCTTTAGGGCCGGAGACAATGCAGGATGGACCATTGTCAATGGCAATGGACAATTCCGGCGGCAAGGACGCTTCCACTTCGATTGCCGGCAGGGGAAGACTCAGCATGCCGCCCTCCGGGATCCGCTTCATGGCCTCGCCCCTTGTGACCGCAAGACGCAGCATATCATCGAGAGACCAGGCTTCCGCCACACACGCGGCGGACAATTCGCCGAAGCTATAGCCCAACACCGCATCCGGGTGCAACCCCCAACTTATCAGGAGACGGGCCAGAGAATATTCCACGCAAAACACCGCCAGTTGCGACAACACGATGTCGCTTCTCAATATGGAATTGCCGGCGTCATGATGACCGGGATACAAAACCGGTTTCAACCGGATCCCAAACAAATCTTGAAGGGTATCGAAGCACCGGTCCATCTCTCTGCGAAACACGGGCTCAGATTGATAGAGTTCCTCTCCCATCCCGGGATATTGAGCCCCAAGACCGGGAAACACGAACACAACCGACGGTTTTTTCCGTGGAGTAGTAGCCGTCGCCGGACCGCGGGATCCTGTTTGCCCCAGACAATCGAGCACGCCATCGATATCCCGCGCCACCACAAAGCGACGATGGTCGAATGCCCGCCGCCCCACAGAAAGTGTGAACGCGGCATCGGCCACATCGAGCTCAGCGTGTTTCTGAAAATAATGTGCCAACTCTTCTGTCATGCTATCCAGCCCTTCGCCGCTCCGGGCAGACAGGGGAATCAACCGCCAACGGCAGGCATCATCGGGCAACGACGGTTCCTCGCCGGATTGGAGGAATTCCTCCACTATAATATGGGCATTTGTCCCGCCGATCCCAAACGAACTGATTCCGGCGCGGCGGGGTAGATCGGTGGCATCCCATCTCAGCAACCGGTCCGCCACATAAAAAGGACTCGACGCGAAATCGATTTGGGGATTTGGTTGACGAAAATGGAGACTGGGGGGGATCTCTTTGTGAATCATCGCCAGAACGGTTTTTATCAATCCAGCCACGCCGGCGGCGGCATCCAGATGTCCAATATTGGTTTTATCCGAGCCGATAGCGCAAAATCCTCTCTTCTCCGAGGCAAACGCCCGCTTTAATCCTTCAATTTCCACCGGGTCGCCGAGTTTGGTTCCAGTGCCGTGAGCCTCGACATAAGTAATGGTCTCCGGTTCAACCTCCGCCACCTGCATGGCAACGGCAATCGCTTCCGCCTGACCGGCAACGCTGGGAGCTGTAAAGCCCACTTTACGGTTGCCGTCGTTATTGACAGCCGTGCCTTTTATGACGGCATAGACATGATCGCGATCCGGAAGCGCTTGATCCAACCGTTTTAATAACACGACGCCCGCTCCCTCTCCTCTCACCATACCGGCGGCGTCCTTGTCGAACGCCCGGCAATGCCCGTCCGGGGAGGTGATGGCGCCTTCGACGGCAAAATATCCGCCCTCGTCCGCCGCCAGAACCGTCGTACCTCCGGCCAGCGCCATGTCGCATTCGGCGTTCAACAATCCCTGGCACGCCAGGTGCACAGCCACCAAAGAGGTGGAACAGGCGGACTGGACCAGTACGGTCGGTCCTTTGAGATTCAATAAATAGGCGACCCGGGTGCAGAGGTAGTTGGCGTCCGCAAGCATCCCGGCTTCAAAATTGCCCAACGCCGCGGTCTCGGGAGCGAACAACGCCATGCCCTGCCAGGCCAAACTGGATGATGCGCCGGCGTAGATTCCCACGGCGGTATCTCCGACTCCGGGTTCATACCCGGCATCTTCCAGCGCATGCCAACAACATTCCAACATGATCCGGACCTGGGGGCTGAGGAGTTGCGCCTCATTGGGAGTTAGATTGAAAAACCCGGCGTCAAACCATTCTTTGTCTTCCAGAACTCCGCCTTTTTCCTGATCGAGATCCAGAGATTCGACTCCGGCGGATAAATTCCGCCAGAATGTATCGACATCTTTCGCGCCGGGAAAACGGACCGCCATACCGATGATGGCGACCTCCAGACCGTTGAGTTCGTGATTGTGGCCCATTTATCTACTCTTCCTTCCTTTGCGCCGTTTCTCTTGTTGCAACCGCCGCGAATGTTCGGCGATTTTTTTCGCTTCACGTTTATCCACAAGCGGGGTATCCTGTTCTTCACCGTCAATGGACGATTGCAAAAAATGCGCCAGAGATTGGATGGTGGGATGCTCAAACAGAGTCATCACCGGGACATCGATCCCCAACTCCTCGCGAATCCGGCTTCCCACCTGAATAATAGTCAGAGAATTGCCTCCGATGTCGAAAAAATTGTCCAGCAGATCCACATCGTCCACCGCGATTACGTCTCGCCAGATATCGCCAATCGTCCGTTGGATGTGGTTTTGCCATCCACTATTTTTAGAGAGGGGCCGCTCGCGGGTAATGGGCATAGCCAGCAACGAACGGCGATCGATTTTGCCGTTGGGAGTGAGGGGGATTTTATCCACCAGAACCAGATGCGCCGGGACCATGTAAGCGGGTAACCGACGACCGAGGGCTTCGCGTACATTGTCCAAAAAGATTCCGGCGCTGGCTTCGATATAACCGACAATTCCGTGATTGCCGTCACCCAGGTTCCGGACCAAGACCACCGCTTGCTTTACGGAATCATGGTTGAGCAATTGCGCCTCAATTTCCCCCAGCTCGATGCGATAGCCGCGAATCTTCACCTGATGATCCGCGCGCCCCAGGTACTCCAAATTGCCGTCTTTTTTCAGCCTCACCAAATCGCCCGAGCGGTAGACCCGGTAGCTGGAATCGTACGGGTGCGGGATGAACTTTTCATCGGTCAAAGCAGGACGGTTCAAATACCCGCGGGCAACTCCCGCCCCTCCGACCAACAGTTCTCCTACCGCTCCCAACGGAGTCAATCTACCAGAGCGATTGGTTACAGTGCCTTTCAACGTGTCCAGAGGTTTACCAATATCACTTGATCCGGCGGAGATTTCCCGACGGCCGATTCGACGGAACGTCACATGAACCGTGGTCTCCGTGATGCCGAACATATTGACGAGCTTGACCTCCTCCCAGGCGTTGTGGAACGCGTCCAACCGTCCGGGAGCCAACGCTTCGCCGCCAAAAACGATCCAGCGCAACCGGTGCCGGCAATTGGAAACGAGCATGCGCTCCGCCAACGGATAAAAGGCGGAAGGTGTCTGATTTAGAACCGTCACTCCGTATTGGGCCAACATATTTGAAAATGAGCCGGGATCGCGCGCCGCCAGTCCCGGCACCATAAGCAGCCGGCCGCCGAAGAGCAGCGCCCCGTACATCTCCCAGACAGAAAAGTCGAAACTATAGGAATGAAACATCGTCCAGGTGTCCGCAGCCCCAAAATCAAACGGAAATGTCGAACCGAAGAATAATTGCACCACATTGTCATGTTGCACCATCACCCCTTTGGGACGGCCGGTGGTGCCGGACGTATAGATAATATAGGCCAATTGCCGTGGAGAGATATCCGGCGGGGTATGGTCGCTGTCAGCTCCGTTCCACGCGGCGTGTTCCAGATTCAAGCATGAAGACGACCCGGTTACGTGCAACCGGCAAAAACTGTCGTTGAGAATAAAATCGATCCTGGCTTCCGGGTAGTTTGGATCAATGGGCAAATAACAACACCCGGCATATAAAATTCCGAGAATGGCGGTGATCATCATAGCCGAAGGCTCCAGGAGTAACGCGACGATGGCTTCTTCCGCCAATCCCATCTGAAGCAATGTCCCGGCCAGGCCGCGAGCCCGCCGATCGAGTTCCCCGTAAGTCACCTGTCCCCCATCCGGTTCGAGAACCGCTATGCGGTCGGCGTGCAGGAACGCGACCTGCTGGAACTTCGAAACAATAGTTTCGCCAGCCGGATAGTCGCCGGCTCCGCGGTTCAATAAACTCAACAATTCCTGTTTTTCCCACTCCGGCAAGAACTCGATATCGGACAAAGGAACAGACGGATTCGTCAGCGCGCTGAGCGTCAAATTGTTAAAATACCCGATGAAGCGGTCGATGGAGGCCGCCTCGAACAACCGGGTGCAGTATTCCAGGCGGACAAACAGCCTTTGATCCATCTTGATGGCCGTCAGCGTGATATCGAATTTCGAGCTGGCGTTCTCCCGCTGATAATGGCGCATGGACAAACCATCTCCGCCCGAGGAAAGTTCGGCGAACGGCCCATCGTCCATAGCCTCCTGATACACCAGCACCACATCGCAGAGAGGATTGCGGCTCACATCCCTGGGAATTTTCAATACCTCTACCAGGTCTTCGAACGGGTATTCCTGATTATCAAAAGCTTCCAGTGCGCCGGTTTTCACCTGTTGCAAAAATTGCTCGAATGGAAGTTCGTCCCGGGGAAAATTCCTCAAAGCCAGCATATTGACCAAAAGCCCCATGCAACGTTCAAGATCCGCGTGCCGCCGCGCCGAAACCGGCGTCCCCACGACAATATCCTCGCTGCCGCTTAGCCTGGCCAACCAGACAGCCGTCAACGCCATCAAAAACATATACATCGTAACATCTTGTTGGGCCGACAGGTTCTTGATTCGCGCTGTCATCTCTTCATCGAATATCATGCTCCGGCTAGCGCCGGCGAAACTTTGTACCGGCGGCCTGGGAAAATCGAGCGGCAACTCCAATAGCGGCGGCAACGGCGCAAACACCTCGCGCCAGAATCGCTCCTGCCGTTGAAGAAGTTCCTGCACTTGCGAACTTTGCTGCCACTCGCAATAGTCCTTGTATAGGATCGACAGGGGTTGCAATTCCCCGCCGCCCAGTATCGTCATGAACTCCGAAACGAACATCTCGATGGTGACGAGATCCGAGATGATATGATGCATATCCACCATCAATATATGCCGCCCTTCGCCGAGGCGCGCCGCGGCCGCCCGCAGCAACGGAGCATCGTCCAAAAAAAACGGACGAACGAAGCCTGCGATAAGCGCTCGGGCCTCAGACGAGTATTCGTCGATGTCGCCGGACGTTGCCGCCAGATCGGCGTATTCCAGTTCAAAATCCACCAGTTGGTCAATCTTTTGTTTGGGAACACCTTCAATCAAATGGAACGAGGCGCGGAATATCTCATGGCGGTCGATCAATCGGCGGAACACCTCCTGCCAGAGCTCCCGGTCGAAGGAACCGTTCAACGAAAGAATGGTCGGCATATTGTAAGCCACGCTCTCCGGCTCCATTCGCTGAAGGATATATAGCCTTTTTTGAGCGGAGGACAGCGCGTAATATTCCTTTTGCGCAGCCGGTCGTATGGAGTTGTATTCCTCAGCGGCCCGGTCTGCGATAAATGAACAAAACCCGCGAATCGTGAATGTTTTGAAAAATTGCGCCAGGGGAATCCTGACATTCATGGTTTTATGAATTCTCGCCGACAGCGTCATGGCCTTGAGGGAATCGCCGCCCAATTCAAAAAAATCGTCGTCTATCCCCACCGGTTTCACGCCGAAAAAACGTTCCCAAACCCGGGCCATCGCCTCTTCGGATTCGCTTTCAGGAGCCGCGTAGTGGGAACTCAATTCCGGCCGTTCCCGCATCCGGTCATCGCCGCTGTCGATCTCCTCTACCCGGTCGCGTTCTTGCCGCCGCTCCGCCGTCACCTCGTCGAGATGCCGGAGATGGGCGTCGAGATCCTGCGAAAAAACCGCCACCAACGGCAATCGGGACGAACCTCCCATCACCCTTTCCAGAGCCTCGATAGCCTGGGCCGGCAGCATCCCCTCATCTTCCGGCGGTTTTCCGGCGAGGTCGGATCGTTTCCTCGCCTCCGCCGCCATGCCGGTATCCCGCCACACATCCCAGGCGATACTCAGCCAACGGGTTCTGCCGTCGCGGGAATGATAGGCGGCCATGGCGTCGAGATACGCGTTACCGGTTGTGTAGGCCGCCTGTCCAAACGGAGCCAGTATGGATGCCACGGATGAAAACAGGATGACGAAATCCGGTTCCAGGTCTTGCAGCGCCTGATCGAGAGACCACACTCCTCGTACTTTCGGGTCCATGACCGCCATGGAGCCCGATGGATTGTCGCGTTTCTGAATGATCCCCTCATAATCGGCGACACCGGCGATGTGAATGACGCCGTTCAATGCGCCGAAGCGGTCGATCACTCGGTTTAGCGCGGCCGCCGTCGCCGAAGGGTCACAGACATCGTACGCTTCGTACATCACCTCGCTCCCGGCCTCTTGCAATTGGAGGATTTTATCCGCCATTTCCCCATGCGCCGACAGCTCCCGTCTGCCAGTCAGCGCCAACCGGGCCTGATACCGTTTGGCCAGATGTAGGGCCACCTCGAAACCAATCCCGCCCAATCCACCAGTCAGCAAGACAACATCGCCGGACCTCAACCATTGGTTATCGCCGGCATCTTCAATAGGAAACGGCTCGTAGATTTGCCGCCAGCGATACTGACCCCGGTAGGCAACCACAGCGTCGCTAAACCCATCCTGAAATTCCCGCAGACAAATTCGCGCCAGCCCGGAGTCATCTAGAATTCCTGCGCCGGCATTCGGCAAATCGATATTGCAACACCGAAGCGACGGATACTCGCGGGGAATGACCCGGACAGGCCCCAACACAAGAGCCTGTTCCGGCCGAAGGGTTTCCTCTCCAGTGACGTCGTGAAGGGCGCGGGTCACAACCGCGATCTTCACCACCGTATCCGGGCAATGATTTGTCAGGCCGCGGGCCAGGTTGACCAGATGGAAAAAACCGCGATAGTTTATTCGCTCGCCATCATCGGAGACAACGAACGATGCTGGATTGCAAATAAATATGACATGACAGAGCCCCTTATTCCGGCTGGCGACCTCCCGCCCCAAACGCTCGCCGATGTCCGGGGCAGCATCGCCGCATCCAGTATGGATTTTTATACAGGAGCGACCGCCGGCTTCCAATTCGCATAGAATCACGTCTGCAAAAGAGTCCTTCTGGTCCGGATCCACACACACCGCCCAGAGGGCCTCGTCATGACAGTCCGGTTGACGCGTACGCCGGGTCGCGACCCGCGACCATTGGGGCGCATAGAACCATCGATCGATTTCCTTTTTCCCGGTCAAACGGGCGCCGCCTGTCAAACGATTCCAATTTTCCTCCAATTCCTCGCGCTCGATCCAATACCGCTGCCGTTGAAATGGATAGGTGGGCAGGGACATTCGCCGGCCGGGCCGTTCTTCCCAAAACGCACCCCAGTCAAAGCTGATTCCTGCGCGCCACAACCGGGCCATTCCCCGGAGAAGGTAGGAGCGGTCGTCCGCTTGCAACTCACGGGGCCTCAGTGTGGAGATCGACACAAGTCCGTTCTCATTCTCCTGGAAACGGTGCAAGAGGGCGTTCAGATCCCGGCCGGGCCCCACTTCCACGAACACCGGATCGGGAAGCTCCAGCAAGCGGCGTACGCCGTCGGCGAACCGCACCGTGCTTTTTAAATGAAGCCGCCAATAGTCTGGATCCTGCGCGTCGGAATCGGAAATCCATGTGCCGCTGACATTGGATATATACGGGATTTGAGGCCGGCCGGCGGCGATGTTTCCTGCGGCCGCCCGCCAGGGATGCAACGCCGGTTCCACCAACGGACAGTGCAATGGGTAGGGATTAGGCACCTCCATGCACATGAGCCGCTTTTCCTTCAACCGCAACGCCAACGCGTCGATATCGTCACATGTGCCCGACACGATGACGGAAGGGCCGTTATCCACGGCGGGACTCAGGGAACCGGACAACATGGGAGAGACATGTTCCAGCGTCAACGGCACGCTCAACATCTTGCCCGGCGGCAGGGAGGGGAAAAACCCGGCCCGCGACACGATCAACCGCAACGCCTGCTGCGGCGTCAACACGCCGGAAACGGCGGCCGCGGTATATTCGCCAAAACTGTAGCCGATCATCGCTGAAGGTTTTACTCCCCAATGGATCAATAGCCGGGCCAGAGCGTAGGACACGCAAAAATTCATCGCCTGCCCGGCCGCCGCATCCTCAAATTCAGCGGGCACCGGATCATCCGCTTCCACCATCCATTTCAAACCGGTTACGCCCAGTGTTTCCAGATGATCCAGACACAGGTCCAATTCCCGTTTGAAGACCGGTTCGCTTCCATAGATCCCCCGGCACATTCCCGGATAATGGGCTCCCAGTCCGGGAAACATAAAAATTGCAGTACATTGCCTGTCCCCGGTATCTGAAAAAGCGATCTTCGCCTTCCCCAGACGGTGGCCGGCCAGCGTTCGTGTCGCTTCCTCCAGGCTTGAAAACACAATGGCTCTGCGCTGGGAAAAATGGCGGCGCCCATTGGCCAATGTAAAGGCCACGTCCGCCGGATCCACATGCGAATTCTCTTCAAAAAACCTCTCCAACCGTACGCCCATTTCATCCAGGGCCGCTTCAGACCTGGCTGAAAGCAACAATAGATATTCTTGTCGCGACGATGGCTCGGCTGGCGATTGTTTGGGCGGCGCCTCTTGCAAAACCGCGTGAGCGTTGGTCCCGCCGATGCCGAAAGAGCTCACCCCCGCCAGCAAAGGGGATTCGGAATCCTGCCAACGGCGCGCTTCTGTATTGACATAAAAAGGACTGGAATCAAAATCGATTTTGGGGTTGGGCGTCTGAAAATGCAGGCTGGGCGGGATGCAGCGATGGTAGATGGAAAGAACCGCCTTGATGAAACCCGTAACTCCGGCGGCGCTATTGAGGTGCCCGACGTTGGTCTTGACCGAACCGAGGGCGCAATAGCGGCGTTTATCAGTCGCAAAGGCCAATTTTAACGCCTCGACTTCCACTGGATCCCCCAATGGAGTTCCAGTGCCATGGGCTTCGACGAAGCCGATACTCTCTACGTCAACTTTTGCCAGACGCAACGCCTTGCCGATCACCTGAGCCTGTCCTTCGACGCTTGGTGCCGCGTACCCCACTTTGCGAACGCCGTCATTGTTGAGCGCCGTGCTTTTGACCACAGCGTAAATACGATCCCTTCCGGCGAGTGAATCCTTCAAGCGGCGCAATACTACCGCGCCCGCCCCTTCGCCTGAGACCGTGCCATTGGCTCCCGCGTCGAACGCGCGGCAATGACCGTCGGGCGATAGAGTCATCCCTTCCTGGTACAAATAACCGGCCGATTTGGAGCTCAAAATAGTGACTCCGCCGGCCACCGCCATACCGCATTCGCCGGTCAAAAGAGCGCGGCACGCCATGTGAACCGCCACCAACGACGTGGAGCACGCCGACTGTAGCGCTACACTGGGACCGTCGAGGTGTAGTTTATAAGAAATCCGGGTGCATAAAAA
>JAHELQ010000560.1 GCA_024644125.1 Candidatus Aminicenantota bacterium
TCCGGTTCATAATGATTGAACACTCCATGGCAAGCAATATGAAAGAAGCGGGCCTGCCCAACTTTTTTTAGTATCGACTCTTTTTCCGCCTCCGCATCAAATAAAGTCTCAATATTTCCAGCTTTCCCCCCGAACTCGCTTCTGATCTCCGAGATCTCAGGTTTGACGAACGGTAGATCCAGAGATGTATTCTTTCCATCCGACACGCACGATACGCCGACCATCAGCAGTTTTTGTCGATCTTGCTTCGGTTTAGATCTTTTAAAGCGTCTACTTTCATACCCCAGTGTTACAGAATATCCCTTCACCAGGTAGTCTCCATTAAATCGAAGCGCCGCAAACGGGAATCCATTCAGAACATCGTCCGGCACAAACGTAATCCGCTTCACCTTATCAGGAAGCTCCGATAATACTTGCGAAACGCCCATCGCCTCGGAAATTTCTTGAATCAACGCCTCGACATTCGATCGCCGCTCGGATTCGTCCAATTCACGAATATCACGATTTTGAGTCGCATGAGCCAGGTTTTCATGAATTTCTTTGACTCTTTCCCGAAGGTGGATGCGACTCAATGGAATCACCTTAAAATCCAATTTCAAAAAACTCCGGTATACAAGCACCACCCGGTCCGGCAACACAAGAAACGATAGCGTCACCCGATCCCACGGATGCTTGAGCAACGATAGCAACCACGAAGCAGGCTTCGCGACTTGATCTTCCGATTCCTTGCCGCCAATGGATTTACGAGCCGTGATGTCTTTATGCCGGTCAATATGAAATAAAAGCCGGTTCAACCGCCGCAACGATTTTATCGCCCCAATCGGTTTAAAAATTTTCCAACGCTGCTCCCAAACCGCCTCAATATACATCAACTCTTCCACCAAATAATTGAGATACCTCTCATCCTCTGTCCATTTGTTCAGCAAAAACAAAGCCCGGCTTTCAGGAGGTAAGCTCTGAGTCATTTCTTCCAACAATTGTTCATTGCGTCTAATGAGCTCATGGTTTTCCGCAGGTGAAAGCAATCCGGTCCAACCTAAAATCATTTGAAATTGACGGAGTTCAGGCTTCAGGGATTCCTTTTCAAAATACGATTGAATGTCACGAATATCTGCGGGTAACTGCTCCAGTCCTTTTGCATAAAAATCGACAAGAAGCCGAAAAACCGAAAGCCTGCTCCGAATCAAGCGTGAATCGGTTTTCGAGAACACACTCTTCATGTGCTCAAACAGCTCCAACGCCTCTTCCCACTCTCCATCAGCCAACAAGATTTGCAATTCTAGACTTCGCTCTTCAAACAAGCCCAGGAAACTTGAGGGTGGCCTGAAAGGGGCAAACATTTCCCCCAACTGATGTTTTGGCGTTTTCTCTCTCTTTTGATCCCTGGAATGTGCCGTCGGTGATAAATCAAATGTAGAATCCATCGGCTGCCCACGCCGGACTACCAGATCTTTCAATTGAAGGACTTGATCCATCGTGGATTCATCACTTAAATCCTTGCACATTTGCTGGACGCAATCCAATATTTCTTCCGCTTCAGCCAACTGGTTCAATAAAATCTTGACTTTGGCCAGATTCAAGAGCGCCGCCACTTCAGCCTGCCTGAGACCATATTTTCCGCAAAGTTCAGAAGTATTCGCCATTAACTCCTCGGCCTTGCCAAGTTCCCCCTGCAAAAAGCTTATCCTGGATTTGAGTTCAAGAAATCCTACTTGGGTACCGGGTGTCATATCGGTCAATCCTTCTCTGCGTGCTTCGCCGATCTCTTGCTTCGCTGCATTCACATTCCCCTTTTCCACCATCGCTTCCATCTTTTTCAAAAACATCAACTTATGCATGGCGACACAAATCTCATCCTTAAAGTCGGAAATCCATTCAAATCCGCTTTCCAGACATTGGATCCCATCGTCATACCTACCGATTCCCGTCAGCAACGCCCCCATCACATAGTAAATTTTCGAGAATATGATTGACCTCTCCTCTCCTCTCAGTTTTTCAAAATGGCACCCCTTTTCCCATTTCGCCAACCCTTCGGAACTGATTTCAATTAATCGAAGATCGCCGATAAATGATACCAATTCCTCTAAAAACCCGAATGCAGCTTCAAAATCACCTCCCTCCAGATAAACCGACGCAATCTTGATCGTGGTATTTAGATAGAAAAATATATTTTCCGCTTTTAGAAACAATTGTCGAAGCCCCGATAGAAAATCTATCGAAGCTTCGTCGTTACCAAACAATTGGGACAAATCCGCCAACCGCTCGATGATGATGGCGTCATAGTTGTTTAAATCCTCTGTGGGGTTCTTCGCAGTTTCCAAACGCTGAGACAGCAACTCTCGGAAGACTACTATAGCCTCCCCGAATCTCCCTTCGGCCCGCAACCTCTCGGCCTCAAAAAACTGGTCATAAAACATTCTCTTATCCAGCACTAGACTCCCCTCTAAAGTTCTTATTGCTCAATTTTATCCACTTCTATGACATGCAAAATGTAAACATCCAGGCATTCCTCCTTCTCTTTCTTATCTTCTTCATCATCGCAAATATCAGAAATCAGGTCGTAAGGGAAAAATGGAGCCGATCTCCAGGACTTTCCTAACTCAAACGAATAAGCCTTATTCAACGGCGGCTTTCCGCCTCCTACAAATTTAAAGCGGTATCCCTTCAAACTTTCAATAGGTATCTTCTCAAAGAATGACCTGGGATACGTTTCCAAAATTTTGGGAAGAACTTTTTGCGGATTTGAAGGAAAATCAATGTTATTTAAACGAAGATTCTTCGCGTCTATAATTACACGTTTAGGCCCCGCCCGACTCAGAATCTCCTTCAAAAAAACCCTTGTCCCTTTAATAGGATTTTTTATGTGGGCCATTATGAGTTTGAACTTATTCTGGGAAAAAAACTCAAAATGATTAAAAACGCATTCATTAAAACTTTTGGGGATGGAAGAATTCTTCCCCAATCTTCTCGTCACCTCGGAGAAAAAATCACCGTTCCGGAAATTTTTTGATTTTGAAAGAACATCGTTGACTATCCGCAAGCCTTTATCGAATTCCGCACTGGAAATTTTCTCGATACCCAGCTCTAAACGACCCAAAGAGGAGTCTATCGGGTCAGATAACATTCTACCCTTAGGCGACCGATCTACAAACCGAGACTCGATGATTTTTGATCCAGTCGAGTTTCCCGAAACTCTAAACTGCTTTTCCGGTCTCAGAGTCAATTCGCTATTCGAAAAAAGCTCAATTTCCATGGATTTTTTCGAGCCCTTGATATCGACAAGGTATTTAGGATTTTTAGAACCAATTTTCTCAAACCCCTGGACAAAAGGATTTCTACCTAACGTTTTTTCTATATTCTCACAGTTACTTAGTTTTCTTGAAATCGAATAACCTTTATCTAGAGTTCTGGATTCAAAACCAACGTTAAATCCATTTTGAGTATTTTTTACAGACAATGATCCAATATCTACACCCTCATGGCTGACCAAAATCTCAGACTGATTGGCTTTTAAAACTAACTCCCGACCAAATTCTCCTGACCGTAGTTCGCCTGATGAACTGGAAAATTTAACTTTATTATTCGTTTTCGTCACAAGTCGATACGACTTACCGGTATTATCGATTTCAAAATTAACCTTTTTC